>JBHJOM010000105.1:0-12865 GCA_050329715.1 Phycisphaerae bacterium | reverse complement strand
AGCCGCTGCCCCATCCGCCCGTTCGCCCCGACGATCGCCAGATTCAGCATGGCGGGCAGTATACCCACTGGTCCGGCTTTTTCGTGGACGCTCCGCGGCAGTCGGGTATGGTTGTGCCGGAGGTTCCGCCGTATGACGTTCACCCGCAAAACTGCACTCTTGTCCGCCGCTCTGGGCACCGCCGGGCTCGCCGCCTCGGCCCAGGCCGGCATCATTCGCCACGACGTACCCCTGGCCGATTACCAGGCCTTCGCCGCCACGCTCCCGTCGATCGGCTTCCTGCCGCTGCCCTCCGGCGGCTGCACCGGCGTGCTGATCGCAGACACCTGGGTTCTCACCGCCGGCCACTGCGTCACGATCGACGGCCGCTTCTCCGTCGCCGAGTTCGACGGCGTCGCTTACGACATCGCCGAGGTCTTCACCCACCCGGACTGGCTGGCAGACGAGGACTACGGTGCCGGCCGGGACCTGGCCCTGCTCCGCCTGGAGAACCCCGTCGCCGGCGTTACGCCCTCGCCGCTGTACACCGGTACCGCAAACGCCCTGCTCGGCCAGACGGCCAGCACCGCCGGCTACGGCCTGGTGCGCGACGGCTTCGGTGCCAACGTCGGCGCGCCCAACGTCGGCGATTCCAAAACCGGCGGCCAAAACGTCATCGACGCGCTCGGCTCATCCGTCTTCAGCAGCGTCACCGACGACATCCTCCTGATCGACATGGACAACCCGACCGACCCCGCCGCCTCCGTCCTCGGCTCGGCCGTCCCGCTGCCCCTGGAGATCAACCCCGCCGGCGGCGACAGCGGCTCGCCCCTGCTCGTGGACGTCGGCGGCATCCTCCACGTCGCCGGCATCGCCAGCTTCGCCCCGGACCTGACCGGCCCGAGCGACGGCAACCAGGCCTTCCGCTACGGCGGCGGCGGGGCGTACGGTTTCGTCGGCTCGCCGGAGAACCTCGCGTTCATCAACACGACCATCCCCGAGCCGGCGAGCCTGAGCCTCCTGGCAATCGCCGGCCTGGCCGTCCGCCGGCGGCGGTAGGCCTCGGCTCGGCCGCGGACCTAAGCCCGCCCGAGCGCCTTGCGAAACGCGCGGTCGAAGCCCAACAGGAATGCACCCTGCGTCGCCACGCCCAGGGCGTGGCCGAAGAGCCCGCCGGCCGCCTTGTCGTCCCGTCGGCTTCGGCCGATCAGGAACAGCAGCCCGGCCGTGACAAGATAAAGCGTATCGAGCCCGATATTGACGTTAAGCAGCCGCACAAGCCGCCGCCGGCGTGCCGGGCCCTGCACCGGGCGCGCCCCGGCCGCGTCCTTCAGGCCGAGTGCGGCGATGAGGACGTTCGCGACGCCCCACCCTGCCATCTGCAGCCCGAGCCCGCGCATAAATGTCCGCCCGCCGCCCTGCCCCACGGCAAAGAGCCCCGCCCCGGCCAGCGAGCTGATCGTGCCCCAACTCGCCAGCACATGGCTGAATTGCGTCTGCACCTTGGCGGGGCGGTCCAGTTCCTCGAGATAACGTGATGTCTCCATCCCCCGCAGAAGCAATCTGCGGGCCGCGGGCCAGCACGGCAAGCAGCCCACCTGCCGGCAGAGCGGTGTGAACCAGCTTTAACTCTCCTCGCCCCGGAGGGGCGGCGGTTCATAGCCGGGGGTGGAGCGAGCCAAGCCGCGCAGCGGCCGCGCAGCGCAACTGCTGGGAACGTCGCCTCAGATTTGCCAGGCCCTGACGGGGCGGCAGGAGCTTCTGTCGCCCCTCCGGGGCGAGGTGAGCGCCACGTCGCCGGTTCTAGGGGCCTCGCGTCGGAGTCTGTCCATGTCTCCGGCAGGACCTGTGTCTACCTCGTGACAAACCGACAACTGAGTTATCTCAATTGGTTGTAGCGCGTCCACATGAGAACGCAGCAGACGCGACGGGATACCACTCTTCGATCATCACGACTACAAACCTGACCAGAATGTCTACTCTCTGTGGTCTCTCTATCTCTGTGATCTCTGTGCGTTTCCTCGACCGCAACCAAGGTCACCTCGCCCGCCTCACCTCAGCCGGTTGTCGCTGTTCCCGATGCCGCGTAGCGCCAGGTTCAGTGCGTCTACGTTGCTCGCAAGCCGCTTGGCTTCGTGGACGTCGATGATCTGCTGGTGGAAGAGTTCGGTCAGGTGCTGGTCGAAGCTTTGGCTGCCGGCGTCTTTGTTGCCGACGCAGCCTTTGAGCTTTTCGAACTCGCCGTCCAGGATGTATTTGCGGACGAGCGGGGTCGCCATCATCACTTCCACCACAGGCACGCGGCCTTTGCCGTCGCGGCGTTTGGCGAGGCGCTGGCAGAAAACCGCCTGCAGGTTCATGGCAAGCTGCGTCTGCTGCAGGTCCTTCTGGTTCGGGTCGAAGAGGGAGACGAAACGCTCGATCGTCTGCGAGGCGTTCGTGGCGTGGACGGTCGTGAAGACGAGGTGGCCCGTGTCCGCGGCACGCAGGGCCGTGGTGAGGCTGAAGCTGTCGCGAATCTCGCCGATAAGGATCGTGTCCGGGTCCTGACGCATCATGGCGCGCAGGGCGAACTCGTAGCTCTCGGAGTCCGTGCCGACTTCCACCTGGCTGACCAGTGCCTTGCGGTTCTCGTGCTGGAACTCGATCGGGTCTTCGACGGTGATGATGCGCTCGGACCGCGTGCGGTTGATGCGCCCGATGATGGCCGCCAGCGAGGTGCTTTTGCCCGAGCCGGTGGTGCCCGAGACGATGACGATGCCGCGGTGGTAGTCGGCCATTTTCTCGACCTGGGGCGGGAGGTTCAGGTCGTCGAAGCTGGGGATCTGCGTGACGATGCGCCGCATGACCACGGCATAGACGCCGCGGGAGTGGAAGATGTTGGTACGGAACCGGGCCGGCGGGTCGGTGATGGCGTACGCGACGTCGACCGAGCCCTTCTTGATGAGCTGCTCGCGGACTTCCTCCTCCTTCTCCTCGAGGATGGTGTTGACGTACTCCTCCATCAGCTCGTTGGGGGGCGGGGCGCAGTCCAGAAAGCGGGCCCGGCCGTCGACGCGGATCATCGGGACGCTGTCGGCCTGCAGGTGAAGGTCCGAGCCGCCGATCTTGACCATCGTCTTGAGGAAATCGCGCAGCTTGAGCCGCCGCTCCTCGACGTGGATGTTGGGCTGATCGACGGTGCGGTCGATCTCGTCCGCGGCGTTCTCCTTAATGTCATCGATGTGGGTGGCCATGCTGTTTCCTCTCGTTGAAGTACGACGCCATGCAGTATCGCCCCGCGGGGGGATGCCCGCAATCCAAAGGTTCCGGCGGGCGGCAAGCTACACCGAACCCGTGCGGGAAGGCCCGCAGCCGAAGGCTCGGGGCTACCAGCCGAAGGCTCGGGGCGCTTTTCCGGCGCGTGGTGATATCTTCCGGGCCACCTATGAACGGGACTTGGAACATCGACGTAACGAAGGGCCTGACGGCGGCGGCGATCGTCGCCGGCGGGCTGTGCGCGCTGCTGGCCTACGCGACGCCTTACGGGCTGGGCGTGGGCGGGGACGCGACGGTCTACATCTCGGCGGCGAGGCGACTGGCCGCGGGCGACGGCCTGACCTTCCTGAACAACGTGAACGAGCCGCAGGCACTGACGCAGTTCCCGCCGCTGTACCCGCTGCTGCTGGCCGCCGGCGAGGCGGCGGGCCTGGGCGTACTGGCGACGGGCAAGTTGCTTGCATTGCTGAGCATTGCAATGGCCGGGGGGTGTACGGCGCTGCTGTGCTACATGCGGACGCGGTCGCTGGTGGTGGCGTTGCTGGCCGGGGTGCTGCTGGCGGCGTGCAGCCAGCTGGTGCACGTGCACGCGCAGTTCATGACGGAGGGGCCGTTCATCGGGCTGACGATGCTGGCGCTGCTGTTGACGGCGGGGTACCAGCTGCGCGGCGGGGGCGAGGGTCGGGGTGGAGGTGGGGCTGATCGCGGGCGGGCGTGGCCGTGGCTCATCGCGATCGGGCTGGTGGTTGTATCTGCTATTTTGTTCAGGTTCGCTGCCGTGAGCCTGGCCGGTGCCGTGGCGCTGGCGATGCTGCTGGGCGGCCCGGGCAGTTGTCGGGACGGCTGGCGGGACGGGTGGCGGGGTCGGGTGCTGGGGGCGGTCGTGGCGTTGGGCGCGGCGGGCGTGGCGATGGGGCTGCTGGCATTACGGAACCGGCTGCTGGGTGCCGCCCCGGCCGGGCGGAACACCGGGTACGTGCCGCTGACGCCCGAGTGGATCGACACATTCCTGCTGACGCTGTCCGGCGCGGTGATGCCCGACAACGACTTGCGATGGCTCGGCAATGGCGTCGTGTTGTTGCTCGGGATCGGGTTTGTGCTGGTGCCGGTGCTGCGGTGGGCAGGCCGGCGGCCGGGGCAGGTTGGGGGAGACGCGGGGCGGGTGGTCGACAAAGTATGCTGGACATTCGTCCTGATTTATTTGCCTTTTCTGATCATTTGCCGGATTTTCGTGGACGCAGCGATACCCAGCACGTACCGACTGCTGGCTCCGGCGTACATTCCTATGCAAATTCTGGTCGTCGGCGCAGTTTCGGACCTGGTGCTCGACCGAAACTTCGGCCGACGCCTGGCCGCCCGGCACTTCGAGCTGCCCGCCCTCCGGTGGGCACCGGTGCTGGTGGTGGCGTGGCTGGCGTGGCTCGGCCTGGAGCAGACGACGGCCTGGGCCCAGGGCGGCCGGACGCGCGGCTTCGGGTACATGAGCGCCGCCTGGCGCACCTCCCCGACACTCGCGGAAGTGGCCAAATTGCCAGCAAATACGCCGATTTACTCCGACGGGGCGGACGCGATTCAGTTCCTGCTGGGGCGCGAAAGCAACGGGCTGCCGCTGGTGAGGTTCCGGACGTCAGGCAAGGTAAACCCGGTGCTGGCCCAGGACCTGGAGCGGATCCGGCTTCGCCTCGAAGCCGACGGCGGGGTGGTGGTTTACTTCAAGACCATACGCCGCGGCGACTTCCTCCTGAGTGAGGAAGCCGCCGTGGAGGCCTTCGACCTCGAACTGCTCGCCGAGCACGCGGACGGCCGGCTATGGCGCCGCCGGGACGAGTGAAAACCCCTTTGTTTACCCCGCTTTTGCCGGCCAGCTCGGGCCGCGACGGTTCGGGTTGGCCGGGTGGCTCATTGCGTCCGAGGCGGCGCGTGGGTGGGCGGCGTCGTAGACTTCCTTCATGCGGGTGGTCGTCAGGTGGGTGTAGATCTGCGTGGTCGAGAGGCTCTGGTGGCCCAGCAGTTCCTGCACGCTTCGCAGGTCGGCACCGTTGTTGAGCAGGTGGGTCGCGAAGCTGTGCCGGAGGGTGTGCGGGCTGATGCCCGGGTCGAGCCCGACCATGAGCAGGTACTTGTCCAGCTTGCGTCGAACGGAGCGTGTCGAGAGCGGCTCGCCGTGCTTGTTGAGGAAGATCTTGGCGGAAAGCCCGGCTACGTGGCCCCAGGTCTGCTGGCGAAAGGCCAGGTAGCGTTCCATCGCCTTGATGGCCTGGCTCCCGATCGGCGTGAGGCGTTCTTTGCGCCCCTTGCCGCGAATGCGGACGACGCCCTCTTCCAGGTCGACGTCGCAGAGTTCCATATCCACCAGTTCGCTGACGCGAATGCCGCTGGAGTAGAGGACTTCAAGGATGGCCCGGTCGCGTGCGGCCAGGAGGTCGGCGTCGCCGGGGGCTTCCAGCAAACGTTGCACTTGTTCCAGATCCAGGCACTTGGGCAGGCGTTTTTCCTGCTTGGGCGTTCGTATGCCGGCCAGCGGGCTGGCCGAGACTTCGCCACGACGGATCAGGAACTTGTAGAAGCTTCTGAGCGTGGCCAGTTTCCGTGCGGTGGTGCTCTTGGTGTAGTTCTGGGCGTGAAGGTATGCCAGGAACTCCCGCACGAGTACGCCGGGCGCGCCGGTCAGGCGTGCGTCGAGTTCGCCGGTGGGTCGAAGGCTCTGCCCGTAGGCTGCGCCGATTTCGCCCTGGAGAAACTGGCAGAACTGAACCAGGTCCGCACCGTAGCTTCGAACGGTGTAGTCGGAGAAGTGGCGTTCGAATTTCAGGTACTCGAGGAAGCCCTGTACGTGACGTGCGCGAGGCGCATGGTCGAGTGTGGGTGCGGCTTGGGTGGTCATAAGGTGGAGGCGTTCATGCTTCCTCCGGTTGCGACTGCAGCCGTTGGCGTTATGCGCCGACGACGGCCCACGCGCAGGCCGATCCCCGGCCCGCGGCGAGACCTCCAATGTCTCGTGCGAACGGACGACGCTTCAGTTGGCAACACAACCGTTGCCATCCACGCCGCACGTCCGGAATTACCGAAGCCGCCAAGCCGTTTTGGGCTTGTTCAGTCCCGATAACACCTCATGCAACCTTTTTCGGCATGTGGGCCGCGAGTTCTTTGGACAAATGCCGGCCGAGTTGATGACTCATCACCGCGGCATCGAACCAGTCGAAGTCCGACTCACGCCGGCCCACCATGTTCGCAAGGCTCTGCAGCACCATACGCTCCTGACCCACCTCGTAACGAAGGCAGTACTGGTGCGACTCTTTGATGAGCGAGAGGACTTTCATCTCCGGCATGACAACTCCTGGAGTAGCGCCCGATGTCCCGAGACCGCCCGGGCGACGGGTCTTTTGCTCCGGCGGCCACATCCTGTGACTGCCGGTCCATCTTTCTCATCGGATAAACCGCTCACCCGATCAAGCAATGCGGCACTTCAGCAAACTTCAGCGTTGCGACAATCGGTCCGCAGACATCTCACGCACCAGCCCGCTTAGCAGCTCGTGGTACGCGAATCCGCAGAACCGCTCCATGTCAAGAAAGTACGCCCGGACGCCCACCGGGCCGGTCGGGTCGTTGCGCCCCGCGGCGTAGGCCGCCACCGCATCGCGGGTGCTGCCGTTCGTCGCGTCGAACACGCCGGACTTCTGGCGGAAGTCCGCCGGGAGGCTCAGCGGCTCGATGTCCGTCGGGGCCGCCATCCGGGCCAGCTCGCGCGGGTCCAGGTTGCCCGTACCCAGTGTCGTGGCACGGGTGCTCTCGAAAACCTGCAGGCTCACGCCGAACCGCGGCGGGTCGTACGGGTCGAACAGCGTCACCGTCGGTACGATAATTCCATCGACGCCCAGCAGTTCGCAGATGATCTGCGCCTGCTCCAGGCTCTCGATGCGGCGAAGGCCCAAAGCGGCCATGACCTCGGCGGCGCGGTTCACCGGCACCGCCGTGACGCCGGAAATCTGCTCGACATGGCTGTAGAGAATGTCAGCCTGGAGCAGCGGGTCGACGCCCGCCTCGCCGGAGATGTTCTGTGCCGGGGCAATCGCCCACACTCGCTGCATGCCCGCCGGCAACGCCAGCCTGGCCTCGCGCCCGTACTGCGGAACCTTGGACTGGCAACCCGCCAGCGTCAGCATGGAGGCGGCCAGCACCACCGTAAAGGTGGCGGCGAATAGTCGTTTTGCAATAGACATGGCTTCCTCCAAGAAGCGACTGGCCGGGCATCCATGCCCGTTGGTATCAGGGTTATCGGCTGTGTAAACGCCCTCACTTGAGGTTGCGGCGACAAGAGTCTTGTGTCGCGGAGGTTTCAAACTGAGTTAAGCCGAAGGCCGCGCTTTCACCCCAGGGGGGAAGCGCGGCCTTCGGCCTGCGGCTTATGGGGGCTGACCGTGTCGAGCCTGCTTCAGTCCTGCGGGACGGCAACGGTGGAGAAATTGGTGCCGTCGGCGGGCGTGCTCCAGATCGTCTCCGGGCCGCCGCGGTCGCTGGTGAAGTAGATGCGGTTATCGACCGCCCAGAACGGCTGGTTGTTGCCGCCGGTGCCGTCGGTGAGCCGCCGGCGTTCGGTGCCGTCCGCCTTGATCGTCCAGACGTCGTGGATTGTCGAGTTGCCCTTCTTCAGCACGGTGGTGAAGGCCAGCTTGCTGCCGTCAGGGCTCCAGGTCGGGGCGACGATGGCGGCGGTGCCGCTCACGGCGACCTCGGTGGGCATGCGGCCTTCGCCGTCGACCAGGTCGAGCGTCCAGAGGCTGAACCACCGGCTGCCGCGGTCCCGCCCACGCTGGAAGGCGATTTTGTCGCCCGCGGGCGACCAGACCGGGAACATGCCGTAGCCGATCATCTTGCGTTCACTGGAAACCAGGTCGGCCGTCCAGAGTTCCCACTGCCCGCTGCGGTTGCCGACGGTGCTGTAGACGAGCTTTGTGCCGTCCGGGCTGAAGCTTGGGTGCAGTTCGTGGGTGCGTTGGCTGGTGATTTGCGTCGTCTGCTTGCCGGCCAGGTCGGTGACGTAGATGTCCCACGAGCCGGAGCGGTTGGAGCTGAAGGCGATGCGTTGGCCGTCGGGGCTGAAGGTGGGGTAGGCCTCCTCCGCCGGGTCGTCGGTGAGCTGCGTGACGGACAGGCCGTCCACGCGCTGCAGGTAGAGGTCGCCGGCTTCGTTGTGCCGGGTGGAGGTAAAGACCAGCCACTGGCCTGCGGGGCAGACGGCTACGTCGGTGTCGTAGCCTTCTTCGATGAAGGTGTGCTGCTGGAAGCCGGCCTTGCCGCCGAAGCCGCCGGCGACGGCGATCTGCTGCTCGCCGAACTCGCCGAAGACGTTCACCCGCTCTGCCGCCGGGAGCGTCGGGGTCGCGTCGCCGACGAAGACGACGGTGCCGTCCGGCGCCGTGACGTAGCCGGCGGGCACCGCGGCCGTCGTCTGGCTCGTGGTGCTGCTGCAACCCGTCACGCCGCCGATGCCGACTATGCCGACGACACTGACTGCAAGGAAAACGCTGCGAATCTTGGTAACTGCCATGTTTCTGCCCTTCCGTGAACGACTTTCGTTACTAGCTGCATCGGCCCGGCAGGCGGGGCGCTGTAGTGGGAAGGACGTCCGATTGCGCCTTTTGAAGGTTATCGGATGCACCCCGCCCTTCGGCTTGAGGTACGTCGGCTTGAAGCCCGTCGGCCCGCGGCCTGAAGCCCGGCCGCTCGCCGAGCCGATAAGCCCACGAGAGTCGCGGCCCCTACTCACCGCCGCGGGTGCAACATGGACAAACAACAGATCATCGAACACATCCGCGCGCTCAACGCCTCGGCCGGCGAGCGCTTCCTGCGCCGCTTCCGCGAGGAGCAACTGGCCGAGTACCTCCAGCAACTGCAAAACAAGTCGATGCGGAACGTGACCCTCCGCGTCCGCGGGCGGAGGCAGACGCAAAGTGGGCTTCCCCTCGCGGAACGACCGGAGCGCAAGGCGTCCTGAACACGCGCCGCTGGAGCGGCGGTGGCAAACGCGTTGGGTACGACAGTCCACGGTTCATCGCATCGCGGCACAGGAGCCGGGGTGGGCTTCGGAAAGGTGCACGCTCCACGACGTGTCGTCACGCAGCAGCAGGAACACGTCCGGCACGTCCAGCAGGCGCGGGCGGGCGAAGGCGATCTCCACGAGCCGGCCGCCGAACGTCACGTCGCACGTTCCGCCGGCGACCCGTCGCACCTGCCCCCGGCCGCCGGAGACTTCACCCTCATAATCCAGGTACAGCCGGCGGTGGTCCGGCCGAGGCAGCAGCCGCATGCCCTCGTTCAACGGCCAGGCGGGCGCCCGCCAGCTCGCCAGCGGCCCGCCGGGCTCCCGCTCGATCAGCACGTCGTAATGCGGCTCCTCGAACCCGGTGTGGTGCAGCACGGCGTAGCGATGCAGCTGCGTCATGGCGGAAACCCGTCTACCTCAGGCCAGCATCACCGGCGGCGGCACGTACCGGCTGGGCACCTTGCCGGCCTCGTCGGTGCTGCTCTTCAGGTCGCACGGGTGGGCGTCGGGGCCTAAATCAAAGTCGTTCTCGTACAGCGTGTGCAGGGTGCGCAGGTCCTCGCCGGAGAGGTCGGGCTTGTCCAGCGCTTCGCACACCTCGCGGATCTCGGCTTCGTTCTGCAGCGTCGCGGTGATGCTCGTGAGCGTCTCGGCGTGCTGCACGAGCCACTTGCAGGCGAGCTGGTGAATCGTCATGCCGTGCCGCTCGGCGATCGGGCGGAGGAACTCCACCTTCTGCGGGCCCGTCTTCTTCCAGTTCTCGTCGCGGAACTTGCGGTGGTCGCTGGCGGCCATCTTCATGTCAGGCGTGATGACGTCCTTGAGCACGCCGGAGTTGTCCTGCACACGCGCCAGCACGCCGGCTTTCATCGCGCGGGCCATCTCGCAGAACTCCCGGCCGGGGTGCTGCTCCAGCAGGTTGTAGACGGTCTGCACGGCCTTGCAGTTGTAGTCGCCCATGGCGCGGAAGCCCTCCTCCCGCCAGCCGATGGCCGGGCCGAGGCTCACGCCCCAGCAGCGAATCTTGCCCTCCTGCTGCACCTTATCGAGCTCGGCGAACAGCTCGTCGCTGAACTGCGGCAGCTTGATGTTGTGGGCCATGTAGACGTCCAGGTAGTCCGTTTGCAGGCGGCCGAGGCTGTCTTCCAAAGCCTTTCGCATGAACTGTGGCGTGAAGTTCTGCAGCCGCTCGCGGTGGGCGCCGGGGGTGCCCGGGTCGGTGGCGAAGTCGTAGCCGAACTTCCCGCCGACCTGAATCTGGCTGCGGTCCTGCGACTTGAGCCAGTTGCCGAAGAGCGTCTCGGCCCGGCCGTTGCCGTAGGCGTCGCCGTTGTCGAAAAAGCTGACGCCCTGCTCGCGGGCGAAGGCGCACATGCGGTCGCAGTCGGGCTGGTCGTAGTGCCCCCACCAGTCCACGCCGAAGATCCAGCAGCCAAGGCTGATGGCCGAGACCTGAACGTCCGTATCGCCGAAATATCGCTGAAGCATGACAGGAGTTTAGTCGCCCCGGCCGGCCTGTGCACCGCCCCAAAGCGCCCCGCGGGCCGGTTTGCCGCAGCAACCTCAGGCGCGGCCTTTGAAACGTTCGCCGCGTTCCTTAGCATCGGCCCCAACAAGGAGACCCACCCCATGCTGCACCTGAGCGCTTTCGCCGACGAAATCGGCCCGGACCTGGACGAACAAATCCGCGTAATGCGGGAAAACACCATCACCCACTTCGAACTGCGGACCGTCGGCGGGAAGAACGTGCTGGCGTTCACCCAGGCCGAGGCCCAGGAATACAAGAAGAAGATCGACGCGGCCGGCATGGGCGTCGTCTCCATCGGCAGCCCGTGCGGCAAGAAGCCCGTCGACACCCCCGAAGCCGAGTTGATGGACATGTTCAAGACGGCCGTCGAGCGGGCCCAGCAGTTTGACGCGCCGCTGATCCGCGTCTTCTCCTTCTACCCCGTCGGCGGCGAGGGCAAGGGGGACGTGGCGCAGATCCGCGACCGCGCGATCGAGCTCATGAGCAAGCAGGCCGAGCTGCTTGCCGGGACGAACATCAAGATGGTGCACGAGAACGAGAAGGGCATCTTCGGGGACATCGGCACCCGCTGCCAGGACCTGATGCAGAGTGTGAACTCGCCGAGCGTGCAGTGCGCGTTCGACTTTGCCAACTTCGTGCAGTGCGGCGAGAACCCGGCGGACAACTGGCCGCTGCTCAAGCCGTACACGGCGCACATTCACATCAAGGACGCCGTGATGGGCAGCGGCAAGGTGGTGCCGGCCGGGGAGGGCGACGGGCACATCGCCGAGATTTTGTCCGACGCGTACGCCAGCGGCTACCGCGGGTTTTTGAGCCTCGAGCCGCACTTGAAGGTCGCCGGGCACAGCCACGGCGAGACGGGGCCGGAGCTGTTCAAGACGGCCGCGGACGCGCTCAAACTCGTCTGCCGCAAGGCGAACATCCCGCTGGCGGGCGTGGCCTGAACGGAAGCCCGGCGGTTTCGTTTTACGATCGGCCGGCTTCCTTTATCCTTCGCGGTTTGCACCGCCCCTTGTACCCTTCGCCCGCCCTGCTCACTGCGCTGGCGCTCGCGCTGCCGTTGGCGGGCGGCGTCGCGGTCTTCGGGTGGCGGGCCGCGGGCGTCGTGGCGACGGTTGCGGCGGCCGCGGCGGTGACGTCGCTCCTGTGGCGGCCCGTCGGCGCGCGGGGGCTGGGCATGCGGCTGGGCCGGACGTTCGTCGGCGGCATGACGCTGGGCCTGCTCCTGCCGGCACACCTCTTTGACCCGCAAGCCGTCACCGCCACGACCGACGCCCTGCCCCTGCTGCTGCTCGCCGGGGTGCTTCTCGTGAGCGTCCGCTGGCTGCTGGGTGCGTCCGGGCCGATCCACCCGGCGGCGGTCTGCTACCTGCTGCTGGCGTTGCTGTATGCCGACGCATTGCAGCCGCGGCGCGTGCTCCCGCCCGCCGAGGCCGGCCGTGGGGACCTGCTGGCCCCCGCCGAGCCCGCCCCGGCCATTCTCGTCACGCCGTGGTACGCGCTGGACCGCACCCTCACCGCCCCACGCCTGCAGGAGCCCGTCGCCGAGCGGCTCACCGCCTACGCCACCGACCGGCCCCCGGCCGGCATCCACAGCGTCGAGGCGATGCTCCGCGACGGGCTCCCGCCGATCGAGGACCTGCTCGTCGGCGGCAGCCCGATGCCCATCGGCTCGGCCTCGGCGGTGCTGGTCATCGTCGGCGGGCTGTTCGTCATCTACCGTGGCCTGCTGGACTTCCGGGTGCCGCTGCTCGTCGTCGCCTCGGCGTACGCCGCCTTCCTCCTGCTGCCCGTGCCTGTGGCCGCAGGCTTGCCCGGCACGGCTTGGACGCCCGTCATTCGGCACGTGGGCGTTAACCCGTCCGTGGCGGTGACCTGGGCGAATTACCTCACGCTGGCGAGCCCGCTGGTCTTCGCGGCGTTCTTCCTGGCCCCGACGTCCGCCCGCGCCCCCACCGCTCCAAGACGCGCCGCCTGGGCCTTGCTCACCGGCGTTGCCTGTGCCGCCGGGCAGCTCTACGTTGCGGGCATCGCCGGGCCGATGCTTGGCGTGGCGG
>JBHJOM010000104.1:0-35800 GCA_050329715.1 Phycisphaerae bacterium | reverse complement strand
ACCGCCGCGGAGACGGGCCACCTGGTGCTCAGCACGCTGCACACCGTCAACGCCCCGCAGACCATCGAACGTATCATTGATATTTACCCGAGTGACGAGCAGAACCAGATCCGCTCGATGCTGGCCAACACGCTCCAGGCGGTGGTCAGCCAGTGCCTGTTCCGCCGTGCCGACCAGCCGGGCATGATCCCGGGCGTGGAGATCATGCTCTGCACGCCGGCGGTGCGTAACTGCATTCGCGAGAATCGCATTTACGAGATCGAGAACATCATCGCCACGAGCCGCCAGCTGGGCATGCAGACCCTCGACGACTCGATCAAGCAGCTCTACGTCAACGGCTTCATCAGCCGCGACGACGCGATCGCCACGGCCGTTCACCCCGAGAAGCTGGAGCGCGCGTTGGCTGCTTGAAAGACGAGGCAACAGGCAACAGGCAACGGGCAACAGGTCGCTCATGCCCTCGCCTGATCGTCCTGACCAACCTGCTGCCTGCTGCCTGTTCACTGAAGGAACGTCATGCCCACCTACAAGTACGAAGCGAAGAACAGTGCCGGCCAGGTGGTCACGGGGCTTGTCGCCGCGGCCAACATTGGTGCCGCCGCCCAGCAGATTCGCGGCAAGGGCGAGATGATCCTCGCGCTGACTGTCGCCGACGCACCCAAGTCCAAGGGCACCGGCTTCAGCCTCAGCTTCGGCCCCAGCGGGCGCGACATCCACAACTTCACCAGCCAGCTGGCCGTCATGATCCGCGCGGGCATCAGCCTGCGCGCCGCCATCGAGGGCATCGCCGACCAGACGGACAACGTGAAGTTCAAGGCCATGCTCCGGCAGATCCAGAAGGACGTCGAAGCTGGCAAGCCCTTCTCCGACGCCCTGGCCCGCTATCCGAAGCACTTCTCGCCGCTCTACATCAACATGGTGAAGGCCTCGGAGCTTTCCGGCGGCTTCTCCAAGATGCTCGACCGCATCGCCGGCTACCTGTCCGTGCAGATCGAAACCGCACAGCAGGTCAAAGGCGCGATGATCTACCCCGGCATCATCGGCTTCATGGCCGTCAGCACCACGGTCTTCCTGCTCACGTTCGTGCTGCCGCGGTTCATGACGATCTTCAAGGGCAAGGAGGCCGCACTGCCCGCCCCCACCAAGATGCTCATGGCGATGTCGAGCTTCATGGTCAACTACTGGTACATCGTCATCGCGGCGATCGTCGTGGGCGTGTGGGCGTTCATGCTGGCCATCAAAACACCCTCCGGCCGGCTCTACTTCGACAAGGCCAAGCTCAGCATCCCCCTCTTCAAGAAGCTCTTCCGCGCGCTCTACATCAGCCGCAGCCTGCACACCATGGGCCAGCTGCTCAACGCCGGCGTGCCGATGCTCGACACCATCGCCATCACCGCCGAGATCAGCGGCAACGTGCTCTACAAGAAGATGTGGCGCGGCGTCTACACCAACGTCAAGCAGGGCAAAAAGATCAGCCAACCGCTGCAAAAGAGCACACTTTTGCCCAAAGCCGTCATCCAGATGGTCTCGGCCGGCGAGGAGTCGGGCAAGCTCGGCGAGGTGCTCGACGAGGTCAGCGAGTTCTACGCCAAGGAGCTGCGCGCGGTCATTAAGAGCGTCACCGCCATGATCGAACCGCTGATGATCGTCGCGATGGGCTCGCTCGTCGGCTTCATCGCCATGAGCATCATCCTGCCGATCTTCAAGCTCAGCAGCCTGGTGGGTTGAGCGGGCACCGCACCGCCCGATTTGCTTTCCCACCTTCCGTATTCGACATCATCGGTATGCGAAGGTTTCGCACCCAACACGGCGTCCGCCTCGGCGTGCGCGCCAGCAGCCGCCGGCGGTTCGCCGGCGGCTTCACGCTGCCCGAGGCCGCACTCACCATGGCCATCGTCGGCATGGGCGTGCTGAGCGTGGTGCGCCTCATGGCCGCCTGCACGCAGCAGAACCGCATGGGCGACCACATCACCACCGGCATGATGCTCGCCGCCAACATGCAGGAGGCCCTCACCCCGCTCCCCTTCAGCGACCCGGACGGTGCCGGCGGCGTGGTCATCGGCTCCGAGCCGGGCGAAACCACCCTCACCTACGACGACATCGACGACTTCCACAACAAGAGCTTTTCCCCCCCGCTGGACGCCATGCGCAGCGAAATCGCAGATCTGGCCCGCTACACACAGTCCGTCGTCGTCGAGTACGTCGACCCGGACCGCCCCAGCGTCACCGGCGTCGCGACGGATGCCAAGCGCGTCACCGTCGTCATCACGCACGCCGAGGGCGACGGCACCTCCCGCGAGGTGTACCGCGGTGCCTGGCTGAAGATCCGCCAGTAGTTTCGCCGGGACCCAACCCGGACACCCCCGGGCACTTCCCCGGGGGCAACCCGGAGCCCCCGGCCGCGGAGGACGAACATGATTCCAGTTGTTTACAAGCTTCACCACGCACACCGCCTGCAGCGCTGCCGGCAACACTGCCGCAACGGCGCCGCCGCCGTGCTCGCCATGATGTTCCTCGTGCTCCTGGTCACCCTCTCACTGGCCATGTACGCCACGGCCACCATGAATCTGCAGTCGGCGGCGAACCTCTCGGGCGTGCAGCGGGCCCGCATGCTCGCCGAGAGCGGCCTGCGGTGGCAGAGCTACCGCTTCCGCGTTATGGACCGCCCCATCGTCTCCGAGGGCAACCTCACCTACAGCGTCGTGGCCGACAAGGTCTGGCCGCTGCTCATGGACGACATCGAGGCCGACTGGCTGTCGCTGCCCGGCGGCGGCGTCGGCACCATCACCCGCGGCAGCGACTTCATCGAGTGCTCCGGCGTGCAGATCGACGACAGGCCCGGTGCCTTCGCCGTGCGCGTCGAGCGGCTGGCCAGCTACAGCACCGACCCGACCTCGCCGGAGTACCGGCACTTCATCCGCGTAACCAGCACCGGCAGCGTGGGGGATGAAACCCGCCAGGTCCGCCGGAGCGTGCAGATGGACTTCCTGCTGGACAAGCGCATCAAGTTCGCCGTCGTCGGCAAGACGCGTATTCAGCTCGGGCGGAACACGCTGGTGGAAGGCCCCGTGGCCATGGCCACGACGGGCAGATACCCGCCGGTGCTGATCCTGTCGGACTTCGACCAGCTCGACCCGGCCCTGACAAGCCGCGTGCGCGACTTTCAGAACTGGCTCGAGAACAACCACAGCGGCTACGACGGCCGCGTGAGCATCCACCACCCTGTCGAGGGCCCGGCCGTGCTCAGTGCCGGCTTCTCCGACTACAACCTCGACGGCTACGTGGACGAGTTCGACCTGTTCATGGAGCACTACGACAGCAACGGCGACCTGAAGATCGACCGGGCCGAGTTCAGCGTCGGCGGCGAGCTGATCGAGCCGGAACTCTGGCGCGCCATCGACAACCTGGGCGCACCCCTCTTCGCCGGCGACGTGCTCCGCGACGGCTGGAATGACGACGTCATCGACAACCGCGACGCCTACGCGAAGATCCGCGGCTACATGCAGATCGCCCCGACGCACCAGGCCTGGGAGAACCAGCTCTCCAGCAGCGACAGCATTCACAACTACATCCAGGGTCCGATGATTCCCGACCCGCCCGGCACCGAGCCGGTCCAGTTCGGCGTGCAGCAGGCGGCGATGATCGACCTGAACCCCGCGAACTTCGAGGGCGCAGCCGAAGGCTTCGAGAAACTGGCCGGGCCCGCCTCCGACCGGCCCACGGCCCGCACCTACCGCCAGGCCAGGGACGCCTCGGGCACTCCGCTGTTCGACGCCGGCGGCAACCCCGTGCAGGAGGTCGCGGTGGTCGCCAATGCCGTCCTCACCGTGGCGGACGCCAGCCTGATGGTGGACGCCGGCGGCAACCCCGTGCCCGAACGCACCGTCGAGCAGACGCCCCTGGGCTCGGCAAGCTACCAGGCCACGTACGACCGCCCCGTTTTCCGCGACATGCACTTCAAGAACGTCATCGTGCCCAAGGGCATGAACGCCCTCTTTGAAAACTGCACCTTCGAAGGCTCCACCTTCGTCGATATGGAACGTGACATCGTCGTCAATGGCAAAGTCACTACAAGCAACAGCGACGGCATGAAGTGGTCCAAACGGATGAAGTCCGGCAGCTTCAGCAAGAACAAAGCCCTGGACGCCAGCAACTCCCACGGTGCGGCACTGGGCAACAACATCCGCTTCAACAACTGCGAGTTCCGCGGGCCGATCGCCGGCAAGTATTCAACCGCCTACACCCACTTCACCAACTCGTGGGAGTTCACCGGCTCCACCAAGTTCGAGATCGACGAGGACGAAGAGTGGAAGAAGACCGCCACCATCGTCGCGCCGAACACCAACATCGAAATGGGCTCCTTCACCAACCCGAATGATGCGCCCAGCACGCTCGTCGGCGTCGTGGTGGCCGGCAACATCGACATCCGCGGCACCAGCATCGTCGACGGCTCCGTCATCGTCACCGGCGACGGTGCGGGCAACACCACCCTGGGCTACTTCGGGCCGGACGACGCCGACACCGACCCCACAGCCATGCCCGACGGCGGCTTTGGCCTGCTGAACGTACGCTACAACCCGTACCGCGCGCTGCCGGACGGCATTCTCATCCCCGTCGACATCCTGGCCGACGCAGACACCTACCGCGAGGGCCTCTGATGCACGATCGACCGCAACCACAACACTTTGGCACGAGTCGTCGCGGCATCAGCCTCATTGAGCTGATGATCAGCCTGATGATCACGGCCGGGCTGCTCGTCGCGACCGCCGTGGCCGTGAACGCCTCCTTCACCGCCTACAGCGTGAACCAGCAGCACGCCGACGTGATGCAGCGCGCCCGCACCACACTACACCGCGTCACCACGCTCATCCGAACGAACAAGGCGCACGCGCCACTCACGCCGGCGCTCGTCACCAGCTTCGCCGGCGGCTACGCCGTCACCGACAGCCAGATGGAGATGTACACGCTGGACGACACCCTGCTGGCCCTGCGGCACGACGCCGAGGCACGCATCCTCTACCTGAGCCAGGACGGCACCGAGCGCCCGCTCCTGCGATACGTCGATGCGTTCAGCATCCGCATGGAGCCGATGCGTTCGCAGACGAGCCTGCGTACCGGCGCCGGGTATGACCTGCTTTACCGCGCGACCGTCACCCTCTCCGTCTCGGCCCCGCCGGACGTGACCGACGTGGACGAAGCCCACGCCCCGGCCCGCGTCGACCTGACCGCCAGCGTGATACCGCGGCGAAACGTCTGGTAACGGCTCACTTGTTCGTGCGTGTTTCTTCGCCGGTGTCGGGCGTGCCGCCCTTGCCGCCGATTTTGCTGTGGCGTTTCTGCATGGGCTCCTGGCCGCCTTCCTGGGGTGCCTGGTCCCAGCCGAGGGCCTCTTCTTCGTTCATGGAGTGGTCGGCCTTGGCGTCGCCCTGGGGCAGCGGCTTGTTGTCCGCCGGGCCGGGCGGGCCATTGGCGGGCGGGCGGCTGGCGGGTGTTCGCCCCTGCGTGTTCATCTGCGCCTTGTTCATGTCGTCGTTGCGGATGCCGTGGGGGGCGTTCTGCTTGTCGTCCTGCCGGCGGTGGCCGGGGGCGTGCGCGGGGCGTGTGGGCGGCTCCCGGCCTTCGCGCAGGCCTTGTGCGGCCTCGTCGTCGACGGTGTCTTCGGCCGTGATGGAGCGTTCCGGGTCCTGCTTGTTGTCGACGGCTTCAAGCTCGCGGTCGGGGTTGTCGTCCGGCGCGGTCTCGATCGGGCCGAGCTGGTCGCCGTCCTGCTCCTTCTCGGGGTGGGAGCGCTCATAGTTCTCGCTCGGGTCCGGTGCGTCTTCCTGGTCGAGATCTCGTTTGGTGTCTGCCATGCCATACCGCATGCAAACCGCGTGCGAGTTGAAGCTTGCACGCCCGTCGGGGGCGGTGGTGCTACGATAGCCGGCATGTTTACGGGCATTGTCGAGCAAACTACCGAAGTCACGGCCGTCGAGCCGACGGACGCCGGGCGGCGCATCGTGCTGGCGCTGCACTGGCCGGGGCTGGCCGACGGCGACTCCGTCGCGGTCAACGGTGCCTGCCTCACCGCCGCGGCCGTCTCGCCGGGGGCCGTCGCCTTCGACGTCGTGCATGAAACGCTCGCCAAGACCAACCTGGGCCTGCTGAAGTCCGGCGACGCGGTACACGTGGAACGCGCCATGCGAATCGGCGACCGGCTCGACGGGCACTTCGTGCAGGGGCATATCGACGGCACGGCCAAACTCGTCTCCCACAGCCGCGAAGGCGGCGAGTGGCGAACGCGCATCAACTGCCCGCCGATGCTGCGCCGCTATCTGGCCGATAAGGGTTCAGTGACCCTCGACGGCGTGAGCCTGACGATCGCAGCATTGCACGAGACGACATTCGACGTTGCCCTGATTCCGACGACACTGCAAAAGACGCTTCTGGGCGAGCGCGCGCCGGGATGGCCTCTGAACATCGAGGCGGACATCCTCTCGAAGCAGATTGTGAATTGGCTTGAACGCCGCTTCGGGCCGCCCGATGATCGAGAAGGCGGCCACGGGCAAGGACCCGACGAACCGGCCGCGGCCGGCGAGCGTTCTGTGTTGTAGATGGCTGACGTCATGCACGATTACCGCCCCACCATCGCGATCACCATGGGCGACCCCGCCGGGGTCGGTGCCGAGGTGATCGTTAAAGCCCTCACCGACCCGGTGCTCCGCGGGCGGGCGCGGTACGTCATCTACGGCATGAATGAACTGCTCGCCTACGCCGCGGATCTGGCGGAGTTTGACGTCTTCTGGTGGCGCGACCACTACGGCGGCCGGCCCAGGCACTACCCGCACGACGTCGTTGTCGTCGACTACGACCAGTACTCCATGCTCGGCAGCGCCGAGCGCGAACCGACGAAGCTCGGCGGCGAAGCGAGCATGCGCTTCTGCCAGGACGCCATCGAGGCGGCCAACCGGGGCTTCGTCGACGCCGTGGTCACCGCACCCATCGCCAAGGAGAGCTGGAAGCTGGCCGGCTACCACTACCCGGGGCACACCGAGCTGTTCGCCGAGAAGACCAACGCGCGGCAGTACACGATGATGTTCGCCGGCGGGCCGTTGAAGGTCGCGCTGGCCACGGTGCACGTGCCGCTGAACGGGCTGTGGGGCCGGCTGAACATCGGCGCTGTCTTCAAGCCGCTGGAGTTGCTCCACCAGGCGCTGATCGAGTGGTTCGACATCCCCGAGCCGCACATCGCCGTCTGCGGGCTCAACCCGCACGCCGGGGAGAACGGGCAGTTCGGGGACGAGGAAGAACGCCTCATCGAGCCTGCGATGCAGATGGCCCGCGAGCAGGGCATCAAGTGCAGCGGGCCCTACCCGGCCGACACCGTCTTCCTCCGCGCGATGAAGGGCGAGTTCGACGCCGTACTGGCGATGTACCACGACCAGGGGCTCATCCCCGTGAAGCTCGTGGCCTTCGACAGCAGCGTGAACATCACGCTGGGCCTGCCGATCATCCGCACGAGCCCGGACCACGGCACGGCATTCGACATCGTCGGTAAGAACCGGGCGAACCCCGGCAGCATGCGGTCGGCGCTTACCATGGCCGTGGACCTGGCCGTGAAGCGTCACGCCCGCCAGAAGGCGCTGAAGAACGACCCGCACCACCCCTGACCGCCGACGGCGGAGTCGCGCCACGATTTTTGAAACCCGGCCGGCCGCCTGGGCGAACCCGTCGATATGACCGCACACGTTTTCGCATCGGCATGCCTGCTCAGCCTCGCAACGTTCGCACTGGCGGCTGCTGCAGGGCCCACCGACGCAGGGCCCGCCGGGCCGACGACGCGCGAAGCCCGCCTCGCCGCCGCCGAGGCCTTGCGGGCCGCGGTGACGGACGTGCAGACGCTTGAAGCCGAACCGGCGAAGCTCGAGTTGCTCCGCCGGCGTGCCGCCGCGGCAATCGAGCCGCTCGCCGGGCGAACGCACGTGACGGATGCACTGCAGCACCAGCTCACCGAGGCAAACGCAGACGAGCTTCCGGCCCTGCTCGCCGCCGCCACGGCCGCGGCCGACGACCTGGCTTTCGAGCCGACCATGGAAGCCGAGTTCCCCGAGGGCTTCCCGCCGTACACGCCCGTCGGCGAGGTGCGCGTAAAGACGTACCCGGCCGCGCGGCTCGCGCAGGCGTTCGCCAGGGACGGCGCAATGTTCTTCCGACTCTTCCGGCACATCAACACGAACGAAGTTGCGATGACCACGCCCGTCGTGATGGGCACCGACGCCGACCGCGGTGCGACGATGGGCTTCTACTACGAGGCCCCCGCCCAGGGGGATGCCGGTGCCGCCGCCGACGACGTGCAGGTTGTCGACGTGCCGCCGACGCGTGTCGTCTCAATCGGCGTCCGTGGCAACCAGACGCGTGCCGCGACAGACGCGGCCGTGGCGAGGCTGGACGCGTGGCTCGCCGCCAACCCGCAGGAGCAGGCCGTCGGCGAGCCGCGCGTCATGGGCTACAACAGCCCGTTCATGTCGCGGGACAAGCGGTTCTTCGAGGTGCAGTACGTGCTGGCCGACGGCGAGTAGCCGGGCAGCGACCGACGGGGTCCGACTGGGACCGACGGGGGCTTACCGTCACTCGAGGTCCATCGGCACCTTCGGAAGGTCCACCTCGGTGTGGTTCACGTGGTTGAAGTAGTTGGTGAAGATGTTGAACGCCACGGCCGCGGTGACCTCGGCGATGTCGCCGTCACTCAGCCCGGCGTCGCGGGCGGCGGTGAGGTCGGCATCGGTCACGTTGCCATTGTTCACAGCCAGTTTCTTGGCCAGTGCGACGCAGCCGTTGAGCCGCATGTCGTCCACGTGGCCGAGGCGCGCGCCGCGGACCTGCTCGTCACTCAGGCCGGCACCCTTGCCGATCATGGTGTGGGCGGCCAGGCAGTAATCGCACTGGTTCACCTGCCCGACGACCAGCGCGATCGCCTCGCGGGCCTTGGCGTCGAGGTTGCTCTTGCCCAGGGCCTGGCTGCCGGCCATGTAGAAGTCGAACGCGGCGGTGCTGTTGACCATGCCCTTGAAGATGTTGAGCAACTTGCCCGCGTTTTTGAGCATCTCGAGCCGCTGGTTCTGTTCGGGGGTGCCTTCGCCGAGTTCGATGGTTTTGAGTCGTGACATGCGAATCGTCTCCTTCTTGAAAGCTGTGCGAGTCTAGTCGGGCAGATCAAAGTATTCCCGCACCAGGCCAATGTGCCGCACCGGCACCCGGCCGCCGGCCACGGCGCGGGCCGCTTCCTGTGACGCCGCCTGCGAGGCCGAGGCCGAGGCCGAACCCGCCAGCGGGCCGCGTGGCGTCGCGCCGGGCAGCCCCCCCTCGGCCGAGGCTTCGCCGGCGGCCTGCTCGGTGCCCTCGGCGTCGGCTGCGCCTGCTTCAGGAAGCCCGGCGAGTACCGGCGGTGCGGATTGGCCTTGGTCCGTCACGGGCGGCAGGTCCACGCCGGGCGGCTCGTCGATGCGGTCGGGCGCAGGGCGCTGCTCGAAGCTGTTCCCGGCGGCCGGGCCGGCGTCGGGATTGGCGTCGGGGTCCAGGTCAGGGCCCGCCGGTCCGGGCAGGTCGGTCGGGTTGGCCTCTGTGGTGTCGGGCTGCGGGCCGGGCTCGGGGGTGGCGTCGGGCGCAGGGTCGGCTCCTGGTTCCGGTGCGGGGCGGGCGGCGTTGCCGCGGCTTAAGAGTTCCACGCCACGGCGGGCGGCTTCGCTGGTCGCGGGTTGCCGGGTTGCGTCGGCGGCGTCGGCTTGTGCTGCCCCGGCCGGGTCGTCGGCGCGGGCCAGGGCGGGGCCTGCGGTGGCCAGGATCGCGGCGGCAAGCAGGCCTGCTGCGGCGGCCAATGCGGCGGCCGCCACCCACGCACCGGGCATCGCGGGCTTGAAATTGATCACGCTCAACACCGCCGCCTGGCGTTGCGCCTGTCGGCACACGGCTTGAAGCATCGCGTCATCGGCCTGCGGGCCGGGCGTCAGGCAGGCGGTGGCCAGCAGCTCGCCCGTGCGGCCGCGGGCGTCGAGCCAGCGTGCCGCGTCGAGTTCCGTCACCGGCCGACTGAAGCCCAACGCCCACCCGACGCCCGCCCCCGCCGCGAGCACACCGAGCGCAACCCCCCAGCCGCCGACGCCCAGCAGCGAAAGCCCCGCCGGCAGCACTGCCGCGACGGCCAGGCCCGCGGCCAGCCCGTACGTCGCGTTTCGGCGGCGCAGTGCGGCACGGGTCGTTTCCAGAAGGCGGTGCATCGTCGCCACAATGCTAGGTCGCGCCCCGGCCTGCCGTCGGCGGGCGGCGGGAACCGGCGTTACACCACTTCGTCCACCGCGGCCTGAAGCGACCGGGTGATCGTGAACAGCCTCGCCAGCCCGCTCATCGAGAGCACCTCGTGCAGCCTCGGCGAGACGTGCACCAGCGCCATCCGCCCGCCGCGTGAGACGGCCCGCTGCCGCAGGTTCACCAGCAGCCCGAGCATCGCGCTGCCGAAGTACTCCGTACCGGTGAGGTCGGCGATGAGGCCCTCGTTCGGCTCCAGGTCGAGGCGTTTGAGGATCTCTTCGTTCAGGCGGTCGAACTCGCCCATGTCCACGTCGCCGGGGACGCGCAGACGCACAACCGTCGCCGGCTCTTCGAGTACCTCGATCGTTGCTTCAGGTCTGATTCGGCTCACGCGTGGCAGTCTAGCGAAGCTGCAGGTCTTTGGCACCAAAGGTGATGCCCAGCGGCTTGATGGCCACGCACTTCTCGCCCTGCTTCACCACGCCGGCCCGCCAGGCCTTGTGCCCCGCGGCCGTGGCCACACGCAGCACGCCGGCCACCTGGTCCTCCGGCACCATCGCCGCGAAGCCCACCCCCATGTTGAACGTCGCGTACATCTCCCGCTGTTCCACCGGCCCGTGCTGCTCGATGAACGCAAAGACCTCCGGCGGCGTCTGCACCGCGGTGATTTCGTACGTCAGCTCGTCCGGCAGGCGCATCAGCTTCCGCCAGCCGTGGCCGGTCATGTGTACCAGGTACTTGAGCCGCACGCCGGCCTGGCGGCACCCGGCGACGAAGTCGGCGTAGATCGCGCTGGGCTCGAGCAGGTGCTGGCCGTACGTCCGCCCGTCGGGCAGGGGCGTCTGGTAGCCCTCGGGCATTTGCCCGGCGATTTTCCGGCAGAGCGTCAGCCCGTTGGTCTGCACGCCGGTGCTCGCCAGGAAGACGATCGCGTCGCCCGGCTTCACGTCCCCGGGAATGCGGGCTTCCTTCGGCCGGATCTCGCCCATCGCGCTCCCGGCCAGCACGATGGCACCCGGCACCACGATGCCCGACAGCGCCGGCGTCTCCCCGCCGCCCCACACGCAGCCGCTCTGACGGCACCCCTCGGCGAAGCCCTCGGCCAGTTCGCGGGCGCGGGGTTCGTCGTCGAACCAGCCGGCGTCCGCCACGGCCGCGTGCATCGCCACGCTCACCGGGGCGGCACCGCAGGTGATCAGATCGTTCACGATGGTCGCGACGGTGTCGATGCCGATGGCCCGCCAGTGCCGCTGGCCGGTGGCCTCCTGCACGGACTGGGCGACGAGGTTCTTGGTGCCCAGCCCCTCCTCGACGTGGGCGAGGTAGCGGTCGTGCGTCTCGACGAGGTAGGCGCTTTCGCCGCGGGCGCCGGGCGGCTCGGTGTAGCCTTCGGGCAAGTTCGTCGTGCCGGCGGCCTGCTGGCAGGCCCGCTTGAACGCGTCCAGCTTGTCATAGCCGACGCCCGTCGATTCGTAAGTAAGTGCGGCCATGAATCCGCGCTTTTAGGTTAGACTCGCGCCACCGTCAATCGCCGGCCTTGGGAGCCGGCACGGCTGTCAGTCCTACCGCGAGGCTCCTTATGATGATGTTCGGCATGTTCGGCTTCCTGCAAGCCCTGTTGTTGTTGATCTACGGCGGCCAGGGCCCCGCCGACCTGCTCGACCTGATCCCCACGAAGGACTACTGGGAACTCAAGCAGGTGGAGCCGACGCCGCAGTCGATGCTCGACCAACTGCAGGACCCCGAAGCACTCGACCCGACCCCCCTGCTACGCAAGCTTGCCGACCCTAGCGCCGCAGAACGCGACGCGGCCACCACGGCACTCATCAACATGGGCCCCGGGGTCGTGCCGAAGCTCAAGACGCTCCAGGGCGGCGGGCCGGAATTCCGGCTGCGCGTCGAGGGCATCATCGCCGAGATCGAGCACCGCAGTTCGGCGGCGAACGTCCGGCGGCTGATGGCGATTCGCACACTCGGAGAACTCGGCGACGAGGCCGCCTTGCCGAGGCTGCGCCAGCTGCAACAAAGCACCACGATGTTCGAGGCCGACTACGCCCGGGACGCCCTCGCGGCGATTGCCGGTGAACCAAGCCCGGCCGGCGAGCTGACGCCTGCCGTGCCCCCGGAGCTGCTGCCCGCCGAGAGCTGGCTGCTGGCCCAGACCGCCCGCGACCCGGCCCGGCGAGCCAGGCTCGACTGGGAGCAGGTCACGCGACTGGCGACGGCGTTCGAGGACGAGCCGGGTGACTTTCGCGCCAAGGCCGTCGCGGCGGTGATCGACTTCGCCGAGCAGGTCGGCAACGCCCGCTATGACTCCCTCAACGTCGCGGCGAGCGGCAACTTCGAGGAGGAGGGGATGGTCCAGTTCGTCGTCCGCGGCCAGTGGGACGCCGAGCAGGTCCGCAGGTTCTTCCGCTCCACCGGCCGCGAGGACGACGGCTGGGAGGCGATCGGGGCGTTCGAGGAAGTGCCCGCCGGGCAGCAGCCCGGCTTCCGGCCCGAGGACGACGAGGACTTCCTGCTCGTGCCGGTGGACGACGAGACGTTGGTGATGGCGGCCGGGGAAGCCGTTGACGCCGAGGCGGTCCAGAGCCTGCTGGCGCGGATGCGGGCCGGGCAAGAGGCCGTCGATCAGCCGCTGAACGACCGCATGGCCGGCCTGCTGAAGCAGACCGACCCGGACGCCACCACCTGGCTGGCTATGTACGCCCCGGCCTGGATGATGCAGAACATGCCGGTGAAAGGCGTCGAGGGGCTGGTGGTGAACCTGGGCGTCTCCGACGAAGGTGCCGGCGAGGTGGCCGTGAAGTTCCTGGGCGACAACCCGGGCGCGCTCAAGAGCGCGATGAAGCTGCTGAAGGGGCAGATCGACCTGGCGCGGAACGAGTTCGACGACGAGGACGAGCTGCCGCCGGAGATGAAGCAGATGATGCGGGAGATGACGTTGTCGATCGACGACGACACGGGCACGGGCGTGCTACAGGTGACGATCCCGCCGGCGATGATGGACATCAAGTTCTACGCGGACATGCAGCAGAAGCAGGCCGAGGAGTTCCGGGGGATGCGCCAGCAGCACGGGGCGGTTGAGGTGGTGCCGGTCGATCCGGAGATGCCTGACGCGGTGGATGAGCTCGAGGAAGCCCCCGCGGCCGAGCCGGCGACGCAGCCGGCCGGCTGAGCGGCACTCAGCCGGCTTGCCGGCGGCCGTCGCGCCATGATGCCGCCACGCGTCGGGCGTTACGGCATCGCCCCGTTCGGCCGATGCGCGTATCCTGCTGCCATGCCCTGGCTCGAACGACTCGCCTTCTCCACCAACGCGTTCAAGCAGACGGACGTGCTGGGTGCCGTCGAGGCCATTGCCCGGGCCGGCTATGCCGGGGTGGAGGTGATGGCCGACGCCCCACACCTGGTGCCGCTGGACGGGGACGACCCGCTCATCGACGCCGTGACCGCCCGTGCGGGGATACTCAAGACCGGCATCGCGAACGTCAACGCATTCACCGGCTTCTGCCACGCCAAGACCGGCGTCGGCGACACGTACCACCCGACCTGGATCGAGGAGGACGCGGCCCTGCGCGACCTGCGCGTGAACCACACCCTGGCCGCGGTGGAAATGGCCGCCCGGCTGGGGGCCCGCACCGTCAGCCTGCAGCCCGGCGGCCCGACGATCGGCACGAACCTGGACTGGCAGACGGCCGCCGGGCGGTTCGCCGAGGGGCTATCCCGCGTGCTGCCGACGGCAAAGCGGCTGGGCGTCACGCTTGCGGTGGAGCCGGAGCCGGGGCTGTTCATCCAGACGGCCGGTGAGTACGCCCGCTTCAAGCAGGAGCACTTCCCGCACGAGGACCACGTGCGGATGAACCTGGACATCGGCCACCTGTTCTGCGTGGGGGATGATGTGCCGGGCGTGATCCGCTCTATGGCCGCCGAGGTGGCCCACGTGCATCTCGAAGACATCAAAAGCAACCGTGTACACCAGCACCACGTGCCGGGTGACGGCGCGATCGACTTCCCGGCCATTTTTGCGGCACTGTCGGACGTGCAGTACGCCGGCTGGGTGACGGTGGAGCTTTACCCGTACGAGAACAACGCGGCCGGCGTGGCGCAGCGGGCGATCGAACACCTGCGGACGCTGCCGGGCGTCGGCTGAGGTGGGATCGTGCTTGCGTTGCACCGGGCGGGCGGGTCGTGCCGATGATGGGCGTATGCGCATTGTGATTCTCGGCGCCGGCGGGCATGGGAAGGTCGTGCTGGACATCCTCCAGGCGGCCGGCGGGCACGAGGTGGTCGGCTTTCTCGACGCCGACGACCGCCACCACGGACAGGTCGTGCTGGGTACGCCCGTGCTGGGCGCGACCAACCTGCTGCCGAAGCTCAAGCGCGAGGGCGTGGCCGGGGCAATCGTGGCCGTGGGTGACAACGCGGTGCGACAGCAGTTGGCCCGGGAAGTCGTCGAGGCGGGGCTGGAACTGGTTTCGGCGGTGCACCCGACGGCAAGCGTCGCGGCCTCGGCGAGCATCGGGCCGGGCGTGGTCGTCTGCCGGCTCGCGGCGGTCTGCGTGGAAGTCCGGCTCGAAACGGCGTGCATCGTGAACACGGCGGCCGTGGTCGACCACGAGTGCGTCGTCGGGGCCGGGGCCCACATCTGCCCGGGCGTGCGGCTCGCGGGGCGGGTGACGGTGGGCGAGCGGGCGTTTGTGGGCATCGGGGCGAGCGTGATCCAGTGCCGGCAGATCGGTGAGGATGCGGTCGTCGGGGCGGGGGCGGTGGTGATCGACGACGTGGAGCCGGGGGAGAAGGTCGTGGGCGTGCCGGCCCGGTGCAAGTGAATGGGTGCAAGTGAGTGGGTGCCGTTACGTCGGTATCGGGCATTGGGGGGATTTCTGTGCCTTGACAGGCTTCGGGATTGTGGGGGGCACGGGTGCGGTTATACTCCGGCCACCCCGCTGCCGGACGCAGCGACCTTCTAGCCGCAAAGGAGTTGCGATGGCCGACCAGCCGAACGAACAATACCCCACCGTCATCGGGGCGGATGCGAATTTCAAGGGCGAGATGACCTTCGAAAAGGGCCTCCGCCTGATGGGCAAGTTTGAAGGCAAAATGACCAGCCCCGGGCGGCTGCACGTCACCCGTGAGGCCCACCTCCAGGCGGACGTGGACGCCGGCGGCATCGTCATCGAAGGCGAAGTCCGCGGCAACCTCTCGGCCAGCGACCGCATCGAGCTCAAGAGCACCGCCCACTACGAAGGCGACATGACCGCCACGAAACTGGTGGTTGACGAGGGTGCCGTCTTCACCGGCCACGTGACCGTCGGGCCGGACGCCGTGAAGGGCAAGCCGAACATCCCCAGCCCCGGCATCAACCGCCCGCAGCCCCAGCCCCAATCCCAGTCCCCGCAAAACCAGCCGCAGAATCAGCCCAAGTGAGGGGGAAGGCATTAGGCATGAGCGATCAGGCATTAGAAGGATGCCTGATTGCGCCGGCTAATGCCTAATCGCTAATGCCTATTCGCTCTTCTTCATGACCAAGACGGACCTCATTCCGATCATCTGTCTCTACTGCCAGGACCGGCAGGAGGTCAGTCGTCGGGCGATCACGGTCACTTGCCGCAAGTGCAACAAATCACTGCGCATTGAGGACCTGTCGTTCAAACGGTACGAGGCCCGGCGGCACATTGACACCGTCGGCGTCGTCGTCATCGAGAAGAAGGGGAACGTCGTCAGCGAGCAGATCATGTGCGGCGGGATGATCGCCCGCGGGCAGGTACGCGGCAAGATCATCAGCCGCGGCCCGGTGCTCGTCGGGCCGGACGCCACCGTCACCGGCGACGTGGAAGCCCCCACCATGGCCATCGGCGAAGGGGCGAAGCTCAAGGGCTTCTACCGCGTCGGCCCGCAGAAGCCGGCGGAACCGGCGGCGGCACCGCACGCCTGAGGCACTCCCATAAAGCAAGTTAAGCCGCAGGCCGAAGGCTGCGCTTCCCCCTGGGGGCTGAGCGCGGCCTTCGGCCTGCGGCTTACGATGCTGGATTGAAGCTGTTACCGCCCCTGCGTCTCCTGCCCGAGTTGCAGGATGATCGTCGGCATGCCGCCACTGCCGCCGGCGGTCAGCGGGGCGTCGAGCGTCCGCTCGATGCGGCGCTTCGCCTCGTTCAGGTGGGCACGGCTCGCCAGGTCGATGCGCCAGCCCTCCTCGTTTTGGCCGTTCTCCAGCACCCGCCCGATGTCCTCTGCCAGCTCGCGGAGCGTGTAGCTCACCATGCTGTGCAGGTCCGGGCTGATCATGCCGCCCGGCTCGCTCTTGGCGATCGCCAGCAGGTAGTCCAGGTGCTGCTTCTGCAGGTTGCGGCGGAGGCTGGGCAGCATCGGCTCGGCGTCCTTGAACGCCTTGTCCGTCGGCTTGAGTTCGCCCCAGACGATCGTCTGCAAGCGGCTCAGGTGCTCGGCGACGGAGTAGCGGTCCTCGCCGTTCTGCTTCAGCTCGGCGTCGTAGATGCGCTGCAGCACCATCGGGTTCATCAGCGGGGCCAGCGCCATGTTCTGCATCCGCAGGACGTACTCGTGAACCGGGAAGTCGATGCGGCTCGCGGCAGAGGTCTCCCAGTCACTCCACCGGCCGGTCGGCAGGCGGTTGAGCAGCTCGGCCTCGACGGCGAAGAAGTCGTCGGAGAAGGCCGTGGCCGCGAGCATGTCGAGCGCGTCGCGCTGCATCTTGGCCGGCACGACGGCCAGGGGTGCCGGGGCGTCCTTGTCGCCGGCACGGCTACGGCTGAAGTACTGCCCGCCGGGCATGCGGCTCACATAGCTCAGGTTCCGCACCCGCTCGAACATCACCTGGCTGAAGACCTGCCGGAGGTACTCGTTCGGGTCCTCGCCGTTCACGGCCCACTTCTCCAGGTCGGCCATGAGGCTGTCGGCCAGTTGGATACGCATCTTCGCCCAGGCGACCGGGTCGCTGGTGTAGTCGAAGCGGTTGGCCAGCGGGTCGGGACTGGAGAAGCCGCGAACGTCCTCGTCAGTGGCGTAGGCCAGGCCCGGCTCGGTGCTGCGCGAGGCGATCTTGGCCAGCATCTTCTCTTCGGGGCCGTCGTCCTTGCTCGGGATGCGGTAGCCGTATTCGACGGCCCAGAAGTCGTACGGGCCGATGGCCGGGGTCATGAGGTTGCCGACGTCCTCGATTTTGTCGCCGGGGAAGAAGAGCAGCGGGTTGTAGTCCATGACGCTGGCGGTGGTCGGTTCGTTGCCGGCGTCGCGACGGCGGCGGACCTCCTCGAGTTCGAGCCAGGCGCTGGCCTTGAAGTTGTGCCGCAGGCCGATGGTGTGGCCCACTTCGTGCGCGATGATTTCCTTGATCACCTGGCCGAGGACACGTTCGGGCACCTTGCCGTCTGCGGTTTTGGCCGCGGCCAGGGCGCTGATGGCGAGCTGGTGACGCAGGCCGTCGGCATAGGAGCAGCCGTGCGGGTTGAAGGCCGCGCGGTTCGCCACGGGGGCGTGCCCGGCGGTCGCGTCGTCCCGCAGCAGCTCGCCGGGGCCGAAGTTGCTGCCGTGGTGCGTCTGCCAGACCGCGTGCTCGTCGCGGATGCCGCTGATTTCGTCGGCGGCCATGCCCATGGGCATGAACTGGGGGTTGTCCGCGTAGAACTCGGCGGCCTCGGGACCGATCAGGCCCACGAGCGCCTTGGGCCCGAAGATGTCCACGTCCTCGACGTAGTAACGCAGCATCGCGTCGTCGAAGATGATGTCCGCGTCCAGGATCTGCCCGGTGCGCGGGTCAGCGCGGCTCGGGCCCATGGCAAAGCCCCGCCCGGTGACGATCCAGCGGATAAAGTTGTAGTCCGCGTTCTCCGGGTCGACGTCTGCAAACTCGTTGTCGTCCGTCTGCTGCTGCACGACGATCGCCCCGGTGATGCCGATCTCCTCGTACGCCTTGTTCCACTCCAGAATGCCGTCACGCACGTAGCGGCGCCACTGGATCGGCACGGTCTTCTCGATCACGAAGACGATCGGCTTCTTCGGCGGGCTCATCTCCAGCGACGGGTCCAGCTTCTGCAGGTTCCAACGGTTGATGTACCGGACCTTCGTTTCACGCTCGTCGTACTTCGTGTTCCAGTCCTGGCGGACGGTGTTGAAGTAGCCGACCCGCTCGTCGGCCTTCCGCGGCGTGAAGCCGTCCGAGCCGAGCTTGGGCAGCCTGCGGAACCCGTAGCTGATGCCCAGCATCCGCCCCGAGCCGCCGGTGCCCGAGAAGGCCATCTCCACGTCCACGAGCATGTTGTTCTCGAACGCCTTGACCTTCGTGTAGCGCGAAAGCTCCTTGCGAAGCGCCCCACTTGCACCGGGAATCCGGATCGTCTGGCTGACCAGGAAGTCCCCCAGATCCACCACCGGGTCCCCCTGGCGCGTGCGGGTGATGATCGGCAGGCTCGTCAAAAATCCTTGCGTGTACGTCCGCTCCACGGCGGCGCTCACGGGCGACTTGTCGTCGGTCACGTATCGCATGTCCGGCACGGCCAGGACGAGCTTCTTGCCCCGCTGCTCCCACCGGACCAGGTAATCCGACCACTGATAGCCCATCAGCGGACCCTGGCTGAGGCTCGTGGCCAGGAGCAGGTCCTGGTTCAGCAGGCTGCGGGGAATCACGGCCAGCAGCTTCGCCGGGCTCTTCTCCAGCGCGTCGCCGGTCGGGCGGTAGAGGGTAAACATGCCGTCGATCTTCTGCATACCCTCGACGACCTTGTCGAAATCGGGGGTTTTATCGTCCTTCTCGGCGGCCTGAGCGGCGGCGGTCGGCAGCAGTGGCACGGGCTGTGCGATCAGGCCCAGGCCGAGCACGGCGGCTGCGGCGGTTGCGAGCATCTTGCCGCCGAGGGCCTTGCGGGCCAGGAGCGATCCGGAACCAATCATGAGCAGACTCCACAGAAAAGTAGAAAGACGGGTTGCCGCGGCGAATGCCGCCGGCTGCCTGAGGGCGCGGGTGTCTCAACCAATTTCGGCCGAATGGCCGGGCCAACGACAGTAGCCCGACACGCCGCCGCCAGCAACTGAAACCCGGCGGGCATCAAAGGTTTCGCTTTCAGCCGATTTTTGTGCGATTCGCCGAAAGTCACCTTGCCGATCTGGCCGAAGTCACAGAACAGGGGTGCTGGCCGGCCGGGTGCAGGCCTGTCGGGCAAGGTCGTCTTCAGGCCATTCGAGGGCTGCAGGCAGTCTAACGTTCAAGCGGTTGACCTGTCAGGAGTTACGTGCGCATCGGCATCCTCAGCGACTCCCACGGCGACGCCGAGACGACTCGGCGTGCAGTGGACGTCTTGCTTGCCGAGGGGTGCACCTACCTGGTTCACTGCGGCGACGTCTGCGGGGACCACGTGCTGGACCACCTCGCCGGCACACAGGCCGCTTTCGTCTTCGGCAACAACGACTTTGACCACGCCCGGACGGCCGGCTACGCCCACGACCTGGGCGTGCAGTGCCTGGACGAGTTCGGCACGCTCGATCTGGCGGGGAAGCGCATCGCGGTGACGCACGGCGACAACCCGTTGCTGGTCCGCCGGCTGATCAAGGAGCAGGCGTGCGACTACCTCCTGACCGGGCACACGCACCTGCCCCACGACCGCCGCGACGGCCGGGTACGGTGGATCAACCCCGGCGCCCTCTACCGCACGCGCCGCAAGACCGTAGCCGTGCTGGACCTGTCCGACGACAAGCTACGCGTTCTGCAAGTCGGCCCGGGGGAGATCAGGTAACGGACGATGCCTCGTAAGTGTCAGCATCGCACGGACTTACAACCTTGAATTCGCGAACTAGGCCATGGCTGGTATGCTTCCTGGCTTGATGGACGGTGCCGCCACGCAAACGGTTTTAATTCGCGAGTTTCGCCCTGAGGACCAGGAAGCGTGCCGGCGGCTGTACGTCGAGGGGTTGATCGGCGGCAAGCTGGCCGAAAACGACACCGGGCTGGACGTAGACGACATCCAGATGGCGTACATCGACCCGCCGGGCAACAGCTTCTGGGTCGCCCAGTCCGGCACGGAGCCCGGCGTCGGAGACGTGGTCGGGATGATCGGCGTGCAGCAGCACGACGACGGCGTCGGCGAGATTCGCCGGCTGCGGGTCGACCAGGCCTTCCGCCGCCGGGGCATCGGCAGCCGCCTGCTGGAGACGGCCGTCGTCTTCTGCCGCGACCGGGGGTACCTCAAGATCGCGCTGGACACGTTCGTCGAACGCGAGCCGGCGATTCGGCTGTTCGAGAAGTTCCGCTTCCGCCACGGCCGAACACGCGAGATGCAGGGCAAGCAGATGCTCGTCTTCTACTATGACCTCTACGGCTCAGACCAGACCAGGGCGTAACCCGTCTGACGCCCACGCCATGAAGAAACTGCCACTCGACGCCGAGGCCGACCGCATCCTGCACGCCTACGGCCCGGACAACTTCAAGGACATCATGGCGATGCTCGAGCGCCAGTTCGGCGTGCTGCACAACCGCGCGCAGGTCCTGCTGGCGCTGGCGGGCGTGGTCGTCACCACCACGGGCTTCTCGGGGCGGCTCATCGCCGGGACGAACGCCTGGGCGCAGGGGCTTATCATCGCCGGCGTAGGCATCACGCTGCTGGCCGCGGCCGTGGTCTGCTGGGGCGTGCTGCACCTGCGCTGGCTGACGATGCAGCCGGGGCAGACCGTGCGAGACTGGCTTTTGACGAGCCTGCGCTACCGTGACCGCAAGACGAACTTTTACTTCGCGGGCATCTGGCTGCTGCTGCTGGGGCTGGTGGTTTACGTCTCGGCGATTGCCGTGATGCTGCTGAACCCCGAGGCCGACCGGCTGCCGCCCCGAAGCCGCCTGGGCGAGCAGTCAGTCTTCAGGCCGGCCGAGCCGCCGACCGACGCCGCCGCAGCCGGGCTGTAACCCGCCCTCGGTCGGTTTTGCGGTAGCAACCCGTCGGCGAATACCCCAAACTGCATCCGACATGACCGACCGAATCCGCGTAGCCTCCTGTCAGTACTACATCCGCCCGATCAAGACCTTCAGCGAGTTTCGCGACCAGGTCGTCAGCCTGATCGAGACGGCCCACGACTACCGCTGCAAGCTGCTGGTCTTCCCGGAGTACTTTTCCGTTCAATTGCTCACGACACTGGGCAACCTGCACGCGCCCATCGACGAACAGGTCCGCCACCTGGCCGGGCACCGGGACTTCTTCGTCGAACTCTTCACCGAGGCCGTCCGCGGCAAGGGCATGTACGTCGTCGCCGGGACCTTCCCCACCTGGGGCGAGAACGAGCGGCTGCACAACGACGCCTACGTCTTCGGCCCGGACGGGCGTTTCGGCGTCCAGGGCAAGATGCACATGACACGCTGGGAGCGCGAGGAGTGGATGGTCACGCCAAGGCGCGGCCTGAAGATCTTCGAGACTGAAATCGGCAAGATGGCCGTCGCGATCTGCTACGACGTGGAGTTCCCCGAGGTGGCCCGCGCCGCCGCCAAGGACGGCTGCTACCTGCTGATCGTGCCCAGCTGCACCGACGACCGCCAGGGCTTTTTGCGCGTGCGCTACTGCGCCCAGGCCCGGGCGATCGAAAACCAGATGTACGTGATCCACTCCAGCACGGTCGGCAGCATCCCGATGGTGCCGGCCGTCAGCCTGAACTACGGGCAGGCAAGCATCCTGACCCCCAGCGACTTTGCCTTCGCCCGCGACGGCATCCTGGCCGAGGGGCTGGCGAACCAGGAGCAGATCATCGTCGGCGAGCTGAACATGGACACCATCCGCGAAAGCCGCGAACGCGGCACCGTGCTCCCCCTGCGCGACAGCATGACGACGGCCGAGGTGCTCGGCTTCCTGGAGAACGTGCGGCTGTAAGAAGGCGTCAGGAGGCTTGCCAGTCCTCGATTGTCAGGCCGGTGACTCGGCCGAAGTGCCTGGTGTTGTGGCTTAAATGTAGTCCTGCTCCGGTCGCTTAAACGCCGGATCATCAATGCTGCCGAGGACTTCGCGCAGTCGTTCCTGACGCTCCTCACGGCCTGCTTCCAAGTCGCTCCCGGGCAAGATCGTCACCTGCACCTTGGCATTCGCCCGAGACGCGCCCAAGTCGATGACGAGCCGTCCTGCCGCGTCTGCCTGCGCTATAAGCGTCTGATCCAGGCCAGAGTGTAGTCCCTGCATCGCCGCTTTCGCCAACTTCCACAGCCTGACGGCCTGTCGTCTGGCGGCTACAATCATCACGATGCCCGCCCCTTCCCGGCACCAGGTCGTGGTGCGAAACACTGAACCCTCCGACATCGAAGACATCATCGAGGTCTGCGAACTGATCTACCCCGATTCGGCCCCATATTCGCACGCACAGCTCATCAGCCAGCAGCGTACGTTTCCCGAGGGGCAGCTCGTCGCCATCGACCCGCTGGAGGACCGGCTGCTGGGCATGGCCTCGAGCCTCATCGTCCGCTGGGACGACTACGACGCCGACTGCGGCTGGCGGGAGTTCACCGAGGGCGGGTACTTCACCAACCACGACCCGGTCGCCGGGCAAACCCTTTACGCCGCGGAAGTGATGGTCCACCCCGCCGCCCAGGGACGCGGCGTCGGCAAGGCCATCTACCAGGCACGCAGGCAGCTCTGCCAGCGGCTGGGCCTCAAGCGCATCCGCGGCGGCGGGCGGCTTCGCGGCTACTGGATGTGGCGAAACGAACTCTCGCCCCAGGAATACGCCATCCAACTCGCACGCGGCGAACTGCACGACCCCACCCTCAGCTTCCAGCTCAAGCAGGGGTTTCAGATCATCGGCGTCGTCGAGAACTACCTGTTCAGCGACCCGGAATCCTGCGGCCACGCGGCCATCATCGAGTGGCTCAACCCCGACCGAGCCACCGAGGCCGACTACGCCCACCAGGACCCCAAGTTCCACCACTGGCACACGCCCGACGAGGAAGAGGAGGCGGACTGAACCGCCCGCCGACGCGTTAAGCCAGTGCCGCCTGCTCGTCAGGCACCAGCTCGAAGATGCTGTCGAGCTTGGCCATCTCCAGGAGCGCTTTGACCCGCGGCTGCAGGTCGGTCAGGTAGAGCTTGCCCCCGGCCGGGCGGAGCATCCGCAGGCACTCGACCATCACCGCGATCGCCGAGGAGTCGACGTAAGGCACGGCCGCCATGTTGAGCACGAGGCGGTCGGGTCTGTACTCGTCGATCAGGCCGATGAGGTCGCCGCGGAGCGGCGGGCTGTTATGCAGGTCGATCTCGCCGGCGAGTTGCGCCACGACGGCCGAGGGCGACTCGACGTGTCGGCAGGCGGTGATCAGTGGGCTCTGCGTATTCAGGTTGCTCATGGCTACTCTGCGACAGGCACGTTTGAGGAAGGCGACACGGATCGGCCTCGGGTCATGGTCAATCGCATGCCGTCGGGCTGCGGCTCGAACTTTACAGTGTCCATCAGCCTGACGAGGCACACCAGCCCGAGGCCGCCGGGGCGCGTCGGGTCCTTGGGCGGCGGGGGCAACTTCGGAGCCACGCCGGTGCCAAAATCCCGAATCTCGATGCGAAACAGGCCGTCGACAACGCCCGCCTCCACCTCGATGGGCCGACCAGTCTCCCCGGCATAGGCATGGCGGATGACGTTCGCCAGTGCCTCGTTTACGCAAAGACCCACGTCCTGCACCGCGGCCGGGGCGAAGCCGTGTGCGACGCACATCGCCTCCACCGCCCGCCGAACCGGCGAAAGCGTAGCCGGATCAGACAGCAAGCTCAAACGCAGCGGCAAGGCAGGGTCAGGCTTGGCAGCGGCGTGGGACATGAGCTTCTTTGTCATCGGACGATTGCCGCACCCCTGTTGAGCCTCCGTGCACCGCCGAGTGTAGAAGTCGGATAGCCCCCGACAGTGCTTACCCTTCCCGGTCCAGGGCGAGCCAGATTTCGTCCTGCAGCACGCCGATCGCCGGGTCGGTATTCGGGGGCCAGCCCGTCGGCTCGGGGCTGGCTTCCAGCGGCACCGCGAATGTGCTCCGCTCCACCCAGCCGGCCCCGCCGTGACCCCAGAGGGTGTTGACGCCCGTCTCGTGTCGCGTGGCGAGCCTGCCGGGGGAGTTCATCAGGTCCGCGAGCAACGCGGCGTTGCCCAGCCGCGTCAGGCGGGGCAGCTCGAACCCGGCAAGCGGCCCGGGGTTGGCAAAGTCGTCGGGCAACTGGCTCTCCGGCCGACCGGCGTACCCGCTGAAGGTGTTGGCCGACTGCACGCCCGGCGGCCAGGGGTTTTGCGGCGTATCAAACTGAAACTGCGGGTTGTCCTCACTCGGGCAGGTGAGCACCGCGCCGACGTCGATCAGCCCCGTCGGCCAGAGCTTGCCGAAGAGCACGAACTGCCCCGTGCTGTTGGAGTAGACCATGCTGTTGAACTGCTTGGTCAGCCGGTAGCCGATCGGCACCTGGTCCCTGTTGTCGTGGGCGTACAGCACGAAGGCCGTGTGCAACTGCCGCAGGTTGGACAGGCAGTTGGCCTGCCGGGCCTTCTCCGTCGCGGCCGAGAGCGACGGCAGCAGGATGCCCACCAGCAACGCAATGATGCCGACGACGACGAGCAGTTCGACGAGTGTGAACGCGTTGTTTCGGGCGGCCATGCCGTGATGGTAGGCAACACCCTGCCAGACCCGCAGCGCCCCAACCGAACCACCCCCACCGAACCACCCCCACCGAACCGCCGCAAGCAGCCAGCCCGGACCGCTCAGCGTGCCCCGGCGTGTTCGTCGTCTTCCCAGTCGTCGTCCTCTTCCCAATCCTGAAGGGTGTCTTCGTCCGGCTCATCGGTTTCGTCGTCGTCACCCACGTCCAGGTCCCAGTCCGGGTCGTCTTCGAGTCGGGCCTCCTTCTGCGGCCGCCGCCAGAAGTAGAAGGCGACCACCGTGACGACCAATACGAGCGGGAGGATGACGCTCCAGACGATCAAAACAAGGTTCCTTCAGGCGATTGTACAGGCCGGGCGATCACAGCGTGAGGTCACAGGTGAGCCGGAAACTGCCCGGCCGGGGGTACTCCGGCACCGGTCCGGCGAGGGCAAGATCGTACGCCGGTCGCGTGATCATCAACGACTTGGCGTCGCTGGCAACTTCTCAGCCGAGGGCGCGAAGCGGCGGCACCACGCCTGCCGCCCGGGCTGAGCCTGCCGCTTAAGCCGCTGCGGCCTGATCGTCAGATGCCGGCGTCTGGTGCGACAGGCGGTTCTGGCGGAGCATCTGCCGGACCAGTTCGATGAGTGCGTCCTTCTTCACCGGCTTGGTCCTGTAGTCGTCACAGCCGGCGGCGAGGCACTTTTCACGGTCCCCTTCCATGGCGTGGGCGGTCAGTGCGATGACGGGCCGATTGTCGCCGGCGCGACGCATCGCCGTCACCGTCTGGTAGCCGTCCATCACCGGCATCTGCATGTCGAGCAGGACCAGGTCAAACGGGGTGGATTCCGCGTCTGCTGCCTCGATTGCGTAGAGGGCGACCTGGCCGTTCTCGGCGATCTGCACCTTGAACCCGGCCTTGCGCAGGTGAAAAGCGATCAGTCGCTGGTTGTCCGGCCCGTCCTCGACGAGCAGCAGGCGGGCGGGAAGCTCCTCGACGTCGGCGTTCGCCGCCGCAGCCGGAAGGGATATCTGCACGGGCGGCTTGTGGGCGCACGCCGTGATCGGGCAGGTCGCACAGCGGTCCGGCACACACGAGCCCTCCCCGCTGCCTCGGGTCGGCACACGAAGTCGGAATGTGCTGCCTCGGCCCGGTTCGCTGCAGACCGTAAGGTCGCCGCCGAGCATCTGCGCCAGCCGCCGACTGATGGCCAACCCCAGCCCCGCGCCGCCGAAGCGTCGGGTCATGGAGTTGTCGGCCTGGATGAACGGCTCGAAGATGGCTTGCAGCGCCTCGGGCGGAACGCCGATGCCGGTGTCGATCACGTCGCAGATGAGTTCCCCGGCGGCCGCGTCGAAAGCGATACGGACCGTCACGGTACCCGTCTCGGTGAATTTGATCGCGTTGCCGATGAGGTTGACCAGAATCTGACGCAGGCGAGGCGCGTCAATTTCAATGTGCGTCGGCAGCGGGAAGACCGGCGCCAACTCGTAGCGGATGCCCTTGGCGTCGGCCCGGACCAGCATCAGGTCGTGCATCTCCTGCATGAGGCCCGGGAGGAAGACCGATGCGTTCTGGGGGACGAGTTGGCCCGTTTCGATCTTCGAGAGGTCCAGGATGTCATCAATGATGCCGATGAGGTTCTCGCCGTTGCGGCGGATCGTGGCGACGTGGTCGCGGTGCTCGGCGGCGGAGACGCGGCTTTCGTCCAGCAGGTCCGCGTAGCCAAGAATCGCCGTCATCGGCGTGCGAATCTCGTGGCTCATGTTCGCCAGGAACGCGCTCTTTGAGAGGTCGGCCTGCTCGGCGGCCTCCTTGGCCTGGTGCAGGGCTTCCTGCGTCTTTTTGATCTCTGTAATGTCCGTCCGGAGGCTGACGACGCCGCCGTCGGCGGTGTCCTGGTCCTGCACCAGGATCCATCGGCCGTTGACGTACTGCTCCCAGGGCTCGCGACGCGTGGCGTGCTGCTGGAGCCGATACTCGACCCAGGCCTCGGGCGTGCGGTCCCCACACGCGCCGGGGCTGCGCCTGGCGTACGCCTCGAGGATTTCACGGTACGTCCGCCCGGGCACCATCTCGGCGGCGGCCTCGCGATACATCTCCCGGTAGTGGCTGTTGCACAGCACCAGCCGAGAGTCGGCGTCGTACAGCACGATGCCGCCCTGAACGCTTTCTATGCAGTCGTAGAGGTGATCGCGGAACCGGTCGCGCTCGGACCGGGCACGCACGCGGTCGGTGATATCCTCGCTGAGCATAACCAGCCCGCCGATCGCGCCCGACTCGTTGTACCAGGGCCGAACCTCCCAGCGCAAACGGATCTCCCGCCCGTTCGGCAGACGAAGGACGTCATTGTCGGATTGTTCGAAGGCACCGGCGAGGCAGCGGGCGTGAACGTCGCGCCAGTGTGGCGGGACGTTCGGGAAGACTTCGTAGTGCCGCCGGCCGCGGATGTCCTGGTCCAGAAGGTTGTAGTCTTCAAGCCAGCGTCGGCTGCAGGCGATGTAGCGCAGGTCGTTGTCGAGCATGGCGACAGGAACGGGCGTGTTCTCGATGAACAGCCGCATGGCACGCTGCCCGGCCGCCTGGTGGGACAGAGCCAGGGCGTCGGGGCGTGCCGCGTCGGGCTCGTCGGCGATCTCGGGAATGACGACCGGCCGGCGGACCGTGACGGCAAGCCCCTGCCCGATGCGAATCGCCTCGGCGGGCAGGTTCGTCGCCGCGACGTTGGGCCGGAATTCAAACTCGGCCCTTCCGACTGCCAACGCACGGGCCAGATGCCCGGCAAGCTGTGGGGCCTCGGGGAGCAACGCCGTCAACGATTGGCCGCAGGATTGTTCCGTGTCCAGCCCCAGCAATGCAGCGGCCGAGGTGTTGCAGCGAATCACCCGCAGCGCCCCCACGACCGAGTCCACCCCCGGCGACGATCCCATGGCCGCCCCGGAGACCGCCTCGACCGAGGCGGGCGGCGCGCAAGGCTCCAGCAGGATGATGCCGTCGGTCGCGTGTTCAAAGAATGCTTCAAGCATCCACAATACCCCTCGAAGACCACAAGGATGGTCAAGTCTCTACTGAAATCGGCTGGTCGGGCCGGCAACTTGTGCATAAGCCTGAATACGTCAACCGAAGTCCACGGACGGACAAGCCGCCGAAGCTTTTGGCCCGCTGACAGGTTCAGACAAGAGACGCCGCCGGGCTGCCCACGTACAATCTCCATCCCATGCTTCGAAAGCTTCTCAAAAGTAAGATTCACCGTGCGACGGTCACCTTTACGGACGTGAACTACCCCGGCAGCATCACCATCGACCGCGAACTAATCGCCGCCGCCGGGCTGTTGGTCAACGAGGCCGTCGTGATCGCCGACTGCGAGAACGGCAACCGGTTCGAGACGTACGTGATTCCCGGGGAGGCGGGCAGCGGCACGATTGGCATCAACGGGGCGGCCGCGCGGCTCACGTCCGTCGGCAACAAGGTCATCGTCCTGGCGTACGTGTTGCTGGAGGAGCAGGAACTCGAAGCCCACGCCTCGACCGTGGTGGTGGCGGACGACGCCAACGGCGTGAAGCAGATCATCCAGCACAAGACCCTGGCGGACGACTGAGCCATACGGCTTCACCGGCCTGCCTCTGCCGGTGGCCCGGCCCGACCTTTTGCCTTACAGTTTCCGCTTTGGTTGGAGCGACCGGCGTGGCCGGTCCGATAGTTTCCAATCAGGCGGCCCCGCCGATACGTTCTGCAGGACCTCGGACAGGAAAACTCGACTGATGCCTACGACCCAGGGACGCACCGCCGCCAGCAGCCGAAGCGCCAAGCGTTACTCCGCCCCCCCGCCGACGGCAAAGCCGGCACCAAAACCGGCGCGCAAGCCCCCCGCCGCCGAGACCGCCGAGACGATGTCCGGCCGACAGAAGGAAATCGCCGTCAGCGAGTTCTTCGCCAAGAACCGCCACCTCCTTGGCTTCGACAACCCCCGTAAAGCCCTCCTGACGACCGTCAAGGAGGCCGTCGACAACTGCCTGGACGCCTGCGAGGAGGCCGGGATCCTGCCGGAGGTCTGGGTGACGATCGAGGCGCTGAATGCCGGGGCGAAGGCGGGCAAAGGGATCAAGGGATCGAGGGATCAAGGGATCAAGGGCAAGAAGAAAGAGGCCGCCCTGATCGAGGATGCCGCCGAGGGTGAGCAGCAGGCGGAACTAGCCATCGGCAATGCGACGCGGTTCCGAGTGACCGTGCGCGACAACGGGCCGGGCATCGTCAAGGCGCAGGTGCCCAACGTCTTCGGGCGGTTGCTTTACGGCAGCAAGTTCCACCGCCTGCGCATGAGCCGCGGGCAGCAGGGCATCGGCATCTCCGCGGCCGGCATGTACGGCCTGCTGACCACCGGCCAGGCCGTCGAGATCGTCTCCAAGCCGGGCCCCCGGGCCAAGGCCCTCAAGCTCCATCTGGCGATGGACACGCTCAAGAACCGACCCGACATCCACCACGAGGAACAGCTCGAGGAGTGGCTCGGCGGCGACGGCGAGAAGATCAAGACCGGCACCGCCGTGAGCATCGTGCTCGAAGCCAAGTTTCAGCGCGGCCGGGCCAGCGTCGACGAGTACCTCGAGCAGACCGCCATCGCCAACCCGCACGCGGCGATCCACTACGTCGCGCCCGACGGCGTCCGCCGGGACTTTCCGCGCGAGGTCAACGAGGTGCCGGACGCACCCGACGAGATCAAGCCGCACCCGTACGGCGTGGAACTGGGCGTGCTGATCCGCATGCTCAAGGAGACGCAGCACAGCAAGCTGTCGGGCTTCCTGCAGAACGAGTTTTCGCGCGTCACCGGCCGCGTGGTGAACGAGATCTGCCGCCAGACCAAGGTGAACCCCGAGAGCTGGTGCAAGAGCATCGACCGGGAGAACGTCGACGAGCTGCACAAGGCGATCCAGAACACCAAGATTCAGGCCCCGCCGACCGACTGCCTGGTGCCCATCGGCCCGCAGCAGATCCTCAAGGGGATCATGAAGGAGATCAAAGCCGAGTTCTACACCGCCGAGACGCGCGAGCCGGCCGTCTATCGCGGCAACCCGTTCCAGATCGAGGTGGGCATCGCCTTCGGAGGCGATTTGCCCAAGGACGAGGGGGCGCGGGTCATCCGCTTCGCCAACCGCGTGCCGCTGCTCTACCAGCCGAGCGCGTGCTGCATCACCAAGTCGGTCCAGCAGATCAACTGGCGGAACTACGGCCTGTCTCAGCCCCGCGGCGGGCTGCCGGAGGGGCCGCTGGTCGTTTTCGTGCACATGGCATCCGTCTGGGTGCCGTTCACGAGCGAGAGCAAGGAGGCCATCGCCGACTACGACGACATCCGCAAGGAGATCGGCCTGGCGCTGAAGGAGTGCGGGCGGAAGCTGAACACGTACATCCGCCGGCGGCAGCGCATCGCCCGCGAGAGCAGCCGGCGGGACGTGTTCCAGAAGTACATCCGGGAAGTCGTCGCGGCCTGTAGCAAGATGACCAAGGTCGAGGAGGACAAGCTGCTGGCCGAGCTACAGGCGATCGCCAAGGCCCGCACGCAGACGGCCGACCTGCAGTTCGACGAGGACGGCAACCCGATCAAACCCCCGCCGGGCGGCCCGGGCGGTGGGAATGGCCGGCTGGACAAGGACGACAACGTCGTCATCGTCGAATCCGCCGTGGCCGAGACGAAGGACGAGGGACCGGCCAGGCGCGACACCGGTGGGGACGACGACGACGGCGGCGACGGCGAGCTCTTTCCCGAGGACCGTGCGGCGTGATCCCGGCGTTCACGACGGAAGGCCTCCTGCCGCCGGGGGTTCACCCGGCTACGATGAACGAGTTCGAGGAGCGGTTCGGCCGAGGAAGCGAAGTCCGGCGGGATCAGATGCAGTCGTTACGCTGGCTTCTGGCAGAGCTGGACGGTTTGGATGTGAGTCGGATCGTGATCAACGGCAGTTTTGTCACCAACGTGTTTGAGCCGAACGACGTGGACGTTGCTGTGGAGGTGCCGATCGACCTCGTTTTGAGGCTGGATGCCGACGCAGCCATCCGGGACCTGCCGATCGTGCACCTCCATGCCTTGGTGCCATCTGCGTTCAAGGTCTTCGTTGAGTCGGTGTACGGGAAGGACCGAGTTGGCCGTGCGAAGGGAATGATCGAGGTGACGACATGATCTTGAAGAGCGAAACCGAATGGAACGAAACCAAACGCAAGCTCGTGCTCCTCGAGAACCTGCTGCGGGACGTTGAGGCCCGACCGATGAGCGAAGACGCCCGGCGGGTTACCCGGCGTTCCATCCTTGGGACGATCAAGGACTTGAAAGAAGACGCGATGCGCTATGAAGCGCAGCGGCGGGAGGCAGCAAAGGCAGGTATGTCGGGCCAGTGACATAACTTGGCGGTCAATCATCATTCTGCCGAGTGCGACATGAATCGCCTCGAGACGATGGCGCATGAGTGAAAGGGTCGCCCTTGCCACGGCCTGCTCCGCTTGGGGCACGGTCAGGCTACTTGTCGAGTTAGCGTTGACCAGTACGGCAAAGCTGGCCGGAGACGACAGCCAGACGAGTGCATTGGCGAGATATCTATTGCCGGAAGGTATCGGTCACGTGCGATGGCGGGCGCAGGCTTTGCGTTGGGTTGCGGCGGCGGGGTTACGACGGTCGTGACGCCGCTTGAACACCCTTTGTCAGGAGTAAACATGACATCCAGCCGCACCATCATCGCCGCCGCAGCACTTGCCGTCGCCTCCGTCGGCCTGCCTGCGGCCCTCGGCCAGCAGAACCAGAACGCCGGCCAAGCCCGCGTCGTTCAGCAGCAAGGGCCCGAAATACAGATTCCGCAGGACGCCCGCCCGCAGGTCGTCGTCTTCTTCCCGCAGCAGACCCAGGGCGGTCAGAGCCAGGGCGTGCAGGTCGAGTTCATTGAAAGCCGATTCGAACAGCGGCAGGACGAGGAAGGCCAGCAACAACGCGGCCCGGCCACGCCCACCGGGCGGGTGCTGGTCTTCAACAGCGACGAGGCGCAGAACGGCGTCGTTTCCCACTCGCTCGACCAGGGCGGCAACATGCAGTACCGCGTGGCGGCGCGCTCCGGCGGGCAGATGCTCGAGGTGAGCCAGTCCGGCGGCGGCCAAGGTGTGCAGCTCATGATCGTTCAGCAGCCGCCGACTCAGGAAGAAACGACCCGGTACGAGCAGGAGGTGAAGTCGTACGACCAGCGCCGCCAGCAACTTCAGGAGCGTCAGCAGGAGCTGGCCCGGGCCGACCGGCAGCAGGGCCAGGATGAGAACGGCGACGACCGGGAAGACAATGGTGACAACGACAACGGCGGCAACGGCGGAGAGAACGGGGAAGCCCGACAGGCCGCCGGCCAGCAAGACCAGCAACAGCGTCAACAGGAGCAGCTGCGTCAGCAGATGGAGCAGATGCAAAGCCAGCGGCCCCAGCAGCCGGGGCCGAAGCAGGTCGCGGTGATCCTGATCTACACCGGCGAGCAGGCCGGCCGGTAACGACTTTTCCCCCGCCCCGCCCCGGCGAAAGCCGGCGTGGGGTGTTCGTCGAAGTCGGTTCACCGCAGAGGCACCGAGGGCGCAGAGGAAGACGATGGATCTGAAGGAAGTGACGCACCAGGTCATCGGGGCGGCCATCGAGGTGCATCGCCTGCTTGGCCCGGGGCTACTGGAGTCGGCGTACAAGCAGTCTCACTGTCACGAGCTGCGGCTCCGCGGGATCCGCTTCGACGTCGAACGCCCCCTGCCGGTGCGGTACAAAGGCGTGCAGCTCGACTGCGGCTACAAACTCGACCTCGTGGTGGAGGACGCGGTGGTGCTGGAGCTGAAGGCGGTGGAGAAGCTCCTGCCGATCCACGAAGCGCAGTTCCTGACCTACCTGAAATTCGGCGGATGGTCCGTCGGGCTGCTGATGAACTTCAACGCGGTCAAACTCACGGACGGTCTCAAACGAATCGTTTGCAACTATCAGGATTGACCGCAGAGGCGCAGTGAACGCGGAGCACATCAATCTGTATTTGTGTTTCCTCCGCGCCCTCCGCGCCTCTGCGGTGACAACACCATGCCAACCAAAACCAAGAAGAAACCCGACACCGGCAAGAAGCTCGAGGAGATGGCCAAGGCCGTCGTCACCTACGCCAAGAAGGGCCAGGACCCCGGCTTCGACATCCCCACGCGCTCCCTCTCCAACGCCAAGTTCGACGAGAAGAAGAAGATCATCCTCATGGGCGAGGCCGCCCAGCGGCGGAACTTCTTCAACCTCGGGCAGGCGAAAAAGTTCATGCAGACGATGCTCGTCGCCTCCGGCTGCAAGGAACTGGCGGACCAGGGCAAGACCACCTCGATCCGTGACATGTTCTACCACTGCAAGCACACCATCGCCGGCACGAAGGAGAACACCTTCGACACGCAGGATGAGTCCGACCCGATCATCGAAGACCTCGAGGTCGCCATCACCTCGCTGCGCGAGGAGCTGGGCCTCTACGCCGAGAACAAAGGCGCCATGGTCGGCCCGATGACCATCGTCGACAACGGCGACACCATCGACCTGACGCGCATGGGCTCCGGCGGCTGGGCGGTGCCGAGCATCGTGGAGAACGAGGTCATCCAGTTCAAGAAGCAGACCGCCAAGTACATCCTGCTCATCGAGAAGGGCGCCGTCTGGAACCGCTTCAACCAGGACCGCTTCTGGGAGAAGGAGCAGTGCATGATCATCCACGGCGGCGGCCAGCCGCCGCGGGGCGTCCGGCGGCTCGTCTACCGCATGCACAACGAATTAAAACTCCCGGTCTACGTGCTCACCGACAACGACCCCTGGGGCTACTACATCTACAGCGTCGTCAAGCAGGGGAGCATCAACCTGGCGTTCGAATCGGCCCGCATGGCGATCCCCGCCGCGCGGTTCCTGGGCATGAGCAGCTTCGACCGCGGCCGGTTCAACATCGCCGACTCCGCCACCATCGACCTGGGCGACAAGGACAAGACCCGCGCCAAGGAGATCATGAAGTACCCGTGGTTCGCCAAGAAGAAGGAATGGCAGAAGGAAATCGGCGAGATGCTCTCCAGCGGCGTGAAGATGGAGCTGGAAGCCTTCAGCAGCAAGGACTTCAGCTTCATCACCGAGACGTACCTGCCCGAGAAACTCCGGAAGAAGCAGTGGCTCGACTGACGGGCCGTCTGCTATGCTCCGGGGATGGGGCATTGCTTTCTTGCACGGGCCGTCACGCTCTTCCTCGCCGTCACCTTGGCGACGACGACCGTCGCTGCGCAGGCACACGCGCCGTCGGCCTCGCCTGAGGACGCCGGCCGCTGGCCGGACCTGGCGCTGGCCTTCGAAAGCCGCCCGGACGCGTCGGACTTCGCCGCCTGGATCGAGGCCGCCGGGCTGGCCGGGGTGCTCACCGGGCCGAACGCCGTCACTGCGTTCGCGCCGAGTAACGATGCCGTCGCCGCGTTGGACGACCGCACCCGCCGGCTGCTGCTGGAGTCACAAAACCGTCTGGCGTTGCGGAAGGTCGTCGCATCCCACATGGCCTGGGGCGTGGCCGAGGCCCGCCGGCCGGGCGTGCGGCTGATGGGCAGCCTGTCCGGCGGCTCGCTCCGCGTCACCGGGCCGAAGCCGGACGCGCCGCCGCACGTCCAGAACGCCCCGCTCGCCGAGGCCGTCCCGGCAGCCAACGGCGTGCTCTTCGTCATCGACGTCGTGCTGCTCCCGGCCGACCTGGACCTGCTGCCCACCCCCGAACTGCTCGGCGAGGCCACAACCGACGACTCGAATCCGAACGCCGCCGACGCGACCGCCGGTGGCGGGGGCGGTTCCGGCGGCCTGAGCCATGCGCCCGCCTGCGGCGTGAGCCGGGCCGCCCGGTCCGACCGCGTCGTCGCCCAGCGCGAGGCGGTCCAGCCGCCGACGCAGGCCTCTGCCGACGTGTTGATGCCCGTCCAGCCCTTGGCCGGAGGCTCAGCCGGCCCGACCGCCGCCCCGCCGCCCGAACGCCGCCCGACGCCCACCTGCGGCTGCGGGCTGTAAACCGCCGCCTTCGGCGTGCAGGCCTCCCTGTCGCCCGTTTCTTCCCCACGCTACGCCGCGGCCCGCGCCCGCATGCCGTCCAGCAGCCCTTCGAGCACGTCGCACACCGTCGCCACCTGCCGTTGCGTCATCCGGCCGTGGAACGGCAGCGCGAACGTCCCGGCGGAGACACGCTCCGTCACCGGAAAATCCCCCGGCCGGTAGCCGAACTGCTCGACCATGTACGGCTGCAGGTGGATCGGCGGGAAGTAGTTGGCACTCCCGACGCCAGCGGCCCGCAGGTCGAGGATCAGCTGGTCGCGACGGTGGCAGACCGCCTCGGCCAGCCGCGCGACGAAGACGAACCAGCTCAGCTCCACCCCGTCCGGCACGGAGGGCAGGATCAGCTCCGGCCGGCCCGCCAGCCGTTCGAGGTACATCCCGGCCACCTCCCGGCGACGCCCCAGCAACTCCGGCAGCCGCTCGAGCTGCACGTTGCCCATCGCCGCGGCGATTTCCGGCAGCCGGTAGTTGTAGCCGAGCCGGTCGTGGGCCAGCCAGCCCATGCCGCCGCGGCCCTGGTTGCGCAGGGCCCGGCAGGTGTCGGCGAAGGCCCCGTCATCCGTGACGATCATGCCCCCTTCGCCGGTGGTGATCTGCTTGTTCGGGTAGAAGCCGAAGACGCTGGCGGTGCCGAAATTCCCCGCCGGCCAGCCGGCCATCTTCGTGCCCAGCGCCTCGCACGCGTCCTCGATCATCACCAGCCCCCGCTCCTCGCACAGCGCCTCGACCGCCGGCATGTGCGCCGTGTTCCCGAAGACGTCGATCGCCACGACCGCCTTCGTCGCCGGCGTGATCGCCGCGGCCAGGGCCTCGGGGCACAGGTTGTAGCTGGCCTCGTCGATGTCGGCGC
>JBHJOM010000103.1:0-14444 GCA_050329715.1 Phycisphaerae bacterium | reverse complement strand
GGGCCTTCTCTGGAGAAGACACGACCATTGAACGACGGGGCGGGACCGGAGAAGGTCATACGCATGATACGCCCATCGAGACCTTCAGGCGTTGTGAGCGATCCACTGGCAAATGAGATCAGTGACGAACTGAAACTCTCTGTGCCTGATTGCGTATCCCCCAAACCATCCGGGGTCGAACCACCGATCACGATGATCGGACTGCCGATACCAAAAGGTGCGCCGGCCGAACCGGGTAAAGACGGAGTCTGAAGATACGAGTCAAACTGCAGGGAGGGAAAAAAGCCGATGAAGTCAACGCTTGGCGGCGCAAACGGGCTCGCATTTCCGGCCGTGTTCTGCGGGCTGTTGTACAGCGTAAAGCCAGACTCAGGAACCGAGTAGGCGCGGAAAGAGAGGAATCGATCTTCCGGCGTTACATCGACGACAAGATCCCAAGTCTGGAATCCATCCAGTTCGGCGATCGACTCAGGAATCGGCACCTGCACCCACTGGGCCGTAATCGCGGCCGAGGCGGATGTGGCGAATACGGCACTCGCGGCCGCGGCAAGAACAAGATTGCAAAGACGCATTTACGTTCTCCTTACGATTTTCTCGCCCCGGTGACATCCGACGGCGGTGGGGCTTACCGACGTCTCAGGCGCTGGTTGTCAGAAACGTAACCGACTCCGACGACAACGCAAACAAATTTCTCCCGTCCCTTAACTTTACAGCCCGGCGCCCCTCTGCCTCTTGCCCAGACTGCCAAGTGCCACGCGTCCGCTAAACTACTCACGGAACTAATCGCAACCCCGCGCAAACAATCTCAGCGCAAGATTACGGACGTGTGGGACGCCAGAAGATTACCCCTGTTCGATCGCCACGTCCAAATGTTCTTGATTATTTCTTTAACTCATCAACACAAAGCCCACATCCAAACGGCGGTCTGGGAGAAATGGGCTGCCTACGCGAGCGCGATCGCCACAAGGAGCAGCCCCCGGGCCGTCCAGAGTGCCGTGCGGAGCCAGTTGGAGCGGGTCAGTCGACGGGCGAACACCCCGGCGGCGGCGGCGTCACCGGCCGCCGCGAGGCGGTTGTGCAGCGGGACCTGCCACATCGCCGTGCTCAGCCAGGGGCCCACGGCCAGCACCAGCGCCGCAACCGCCAATCCCCGCCCCACCCCCGCCGGGGGCCACGCCACCAGGGCGGCCGCCAGAAGCCCCTCCGCCACCATCGCCGGGGCCACCACCCACGTGATCCGCCGCATGTGCCCGGCGTGGTACGCCCGCCAGCACTCGCCCGTAACGGCCGTAAACTGTGGGTATACAAGCACTTGCACGACCCAGATGAGCCCCACCAGGAACCACGTCACGCACAGGTTGGCCACCAGCAGGCTCACGGCCGGCACCCCTCTCCCCGCAGAACACATACACTTAATGCCACGTGTCCTACTTCCGGCTCGGCCGGTCGTCGGCGTCGTAGGCGCCGTCCACCTTGGCCAGGGGGAGTTCCACCCGCTCGATGTGGCTCGCCCGGCCGGTGTTCGGGTCGATTTCCGCCAGCACGCCGCAGAGTTTCGTGTCCCCCGTCGCCACGTCGAACGGGAAGGGCATCAACGTCGTCATGTGCTTGAGAACACTGTCTTTACGGCGACCCAGGATGCTGTCGTAGGGCCCGCACATGCCTACATCGCTGATGAATGCCGTGCCGCCGGGCAGGATTTTCGCGTCCGCCGTGGGCGTGTGGGTGTGCGTGCCGAAGACGAGGCCGACCCGCCCGTCCAGCCAGTGTCCGACGGCCAGCTTCTCGCTCGTCGCTTCGCAATGGGCGTCAAAAACCCTTATTTTCACGCTTTCGGGCACCCGGGCCAGCTCGGCGTCGGCGGCCTCGAACGGGTCCCCGGCCGGGAGGTTCACGAAGATCCGCCCGATCACCTGCCCCACCGCCACCCTGAGCCCCGCGAACGGCTCCCGGCTGCATTCGACCACCACTAAACCCTTACCCGGGCTGGCTTTAGAGAAATTCGCCGGCCGGATGATCCGCTCGCTCCCCGACAGCGTCTCGGCAATTTCTGCCCGTTTGTACGTGTGGTCGCCCAGCGTCACCACGTCCACGCCGTAGCTGCGGAGCTTGTGGAAGAGGTTGGCCGTGATCCCACTCCCCCCGGCCACGTTCTCCCCATTGCAGACCACAAAATGCACCTCCCGCTCCCGCACCAGTCCCGGCAAGAGTTCGCAAACCGCCTGTCGGCCGGGCTTCCCGACCACATCTCCGAGCGCTAAAATTCTGAATACCATCTTCACCAAATCCTAGTCCGCCGCCCGGCCCGCGTCGCGCAAATCCCCGCAGATCGGCCCGGCCGACGTCCACTTTTCGCCACCGCCTGTCCAACAAACGTCACCGCCGGTCCCCAAAATGCACCCCATCTGCCCTTCCAGAACGCGGCCAAGTCCAGAGGTGTCCAACAAAACCCGTCGCGTGTCCACAGGTCGGGCAAAAGCCAGCGCCGGCCCGCGTACCACCGCCTGCCCGACCCACACGCCGGGCAGCAACCTGACAACCGCATCGGCCGACAGCCTACCCGCACGACGCCGTCCCTGGCGTCAAGCCCCTCTTCAGCGGCGCACGCCATCCTGTCGCGGCCGAGGAGGCCAAGGCTCGAACCGAGTCGGCGGTCGGCCAGGCAAGTTTCTCGCGACCCGCGTCTGGCCTTCGGCAAGTGGCTCGGTTCGAAACAGCTTCCAGCCTGTCAACGTCATCGAGCGCAGCGCGTCGAACGATCTTCACGCTCGAACAAGAGCAAGCGTGTCCCCTGGCGACGAACCCATTGCCTCGGCATCTGCTTCGAGTCCAGGGAACGCAAACTGGAGACGGTGCCCCAAAACCGCAAGCCCCGGCGGGGCGGCAGGAGCCTCGGGCGGTCCTTTCGACGAACTATAGATCCAACTATAGATTCGTCTTTCTATAATCTCTGCTTCCCCGCCGGCCTACTAAGAATGTGGGGTTACGCCGTGGCTGTGTCGCGGGCGTCGGGGGCCGGGCGCACGCGGACGATGTTCTGGCTGTAGCCGACGGCTTCCACGGCCCGGCCGGCGGGGATGTCGCCGTACTCGCTGATGGCTTCCACCGTCAGCCCCGCAAAGTCCACCTCGCCCATCGGGCGCAGGGTGCTTACGGTGGTGCCCGTCTGCCCGGGCTCCACGCGCACGGCGGCGATTTTGCCCACGTTCTGTTCGACAATGAGCGCTCTACCGATCGGCGAGTGACGCCAGAGTTCCACGAGCCAGTAGCCGGCGAACGGGCTCAGCAGCACGGCCGCGGCGAAGACGCCAATGCCCAGCCACGTGTTGATCGTGAAGAACATCACGATGCTGGCGAGAATCCCGCCGACGCCCAGCACGCCGATGACCCCGCCGGCCGGGAGAAGCACCTCGGCGATGATCAACGCGACGCCGGCAACAAGAAGAAGAATGGCAATGGTGAGCGGTTCCATAAACAAGTCGCCTGCTGTCTGCCTGCCTGACTGCTCCCTGCTCCCTGCCGCCTGCTGCCTCATCTCAAATCAAAGCTGTCCCGTCCAGTATTTGCTGCCCAGTTCGCCGGGTGCCGGGGGTTGGGGCTGGTTGGCTTGGCGGGCGGGGTTTGCCGGGCGGACGACGATGCGTCGGCCGTCGATTTGCGTGACGGTGACTTCGGCGGCGGCCGGGACGTACCCGCGGTCGCCGACGACGTCCACGATTTCGCTGGTGCCGTCGGCCTTGTTGAAGCGTGCCTGCCCGCCGGGGCGCAGCGGCCCGACGGTTCGGCCGGTGAGGCCAACAGGGGGCCAGGCCAGCAGTGGGCTTCTGCCGGTCGAGCCGTCGCTGGGGTTGTTCGAGTCGTCCAGATCAATGTTCCCGCCGCCTACGGTGCCGGTGAGCACCAGCCCGCGGGCAAAGGGCAGCCGCGGAAGGTACCGACCGAGCCACACCCACAGCAGCAGGCTGGCGAGCATGCCGCCGACGACGCTGGCCAGCCCGGTGAAGAGTTGGTCGGTATCCGCGGCGGCGCCAAGCGGGAGGTTCGGCACGTCGATCGGGCCGACGAATGTCATCACCAGCCCGCCGAGCACCATCATGATGCCCGTGATGCCGAAGAAGCCGAAACCCGGGAGGATGAAGATCTCCACGGCGATGAGGGCGATGCCCAGCACGACCGCGACGATTTCGTACCACTGGGCAAAGCCCGTGAGTGCCGGCACGCCCAGCAGCACGCCGAGGGTGGCCAGCGCCACCGCCTCCGGCAGGCCGTAGCCCGGGGCACTGAAGGCCGAGTAGACGCTCACCAGCAGCACCGTGACGAGCACGCCGCGGACCAGCGCCCCGCCGAGGAAGGCGACGAGGTTCTCCCCGGCCGTCGGCTCGAGGCGGGCGATGATGGTCAGGTCGCGTTCGGCGGCCAGCTCTTCCACGGTCAGGAAGGTGCCCTTCGACAGGCCGAGCTTGTAGGCCATGTTCGCGTCGACGGTCAGGAGGGTGTCCGGGCCGTCGACGGGGTTGGGCAGGCCCGCGACCGGCCGCCACGTCGGCCCGGCGGGGGTTTCGGAGCCGAAGAAGGAGCCGTCGGAGGTGAGCTTTTCGTACTCGGCTTCGTCGACGAAGCGGCGTTCGCCGGTGTCGGTGTTTTCGAGGTAGTAGACGCTTCGGCCGACGCTGACCATGGCCTGCAGGAGGAGGCGCGAGTGGCCGTTGGTCTCGGCGGAGTCTGCGAACTCCGCCAGCACAGGGCTTTCCATCTTGGCGCGTTCGGTGTCGCCCACGCTCTGCATGCCGCCGGGCCCCGCCATGATGGGGGCGGCGTCGCCGATGAGCGTGTTGGGCTCCATCGCGATTTCGTTCGCGGCGACGGCGATCATCGCGCCGGCGGAAATCGCCTTGTCCTCCACGTACGCGATCGTGTGGATGGGGTACTGCTTGATGGCCTGCGCCATGTCGATGGCCGAATCGACTCGGCCGCCCCACGTGTTGACCTTGAGAATGACGACGTCCGGCGCCATCTCGCGTGCGTCGGCGAGGCGCTTGGATAGGCCGTCGGCCATGTAGCTGTCGACCATGCCCGAAAGCGTGATGACGACGGCCGTCCGCCGGCCAGGCGCCGCGGCTTCAGCCGCCGAGTTTACGCCCTCCGTTTCTACGCCGTCCGTGTTTATGCCCTCCGGGGTTTGGACGTCCGGGGATTGGACGTCCGCGGGAGTGGCGTCAGGTGCCGTCGCTTCGCCGGAGGCGGCCGGGCGGGCGAACGCCGGGGGCGTCAACAGCAGGTAGCCGGCCAGAGCCGCCAGCATGGCGAGTGTCGCCAGCAGGGGCAGAAGTCCGGTCGGCCGGAACAGGACGATGTCGGGGGTGTTCCGCATCACGCTTCATGATACGCGCCCCGCGGCCGGGTGTTGCCGGTTTGGGGTTAGAAACCGCAACGAAGTTCCCACCGAGCCGCAAAACCCCCACGCGCCGGCGGGTTGGTTGGGCGGTACCCCGCGTCCGGGTACGCTGGTGCGTCATGCTCAACTACTTCAAGCCCGAATGGATCACGCCTACCGAGGCGCAACTTCGCGTGGACCTTTGCGTTTACGGCGGAACGTCGGCGGGCCTCGTGGCCGCTTACCGGGCGGCGGAACTCGGGCTCGACGTGCTGGTGCTGAACCCCGGCCACCACCTCGGCGGGCTGACGGCCGGCGGGCTCGGCCTGACGGACCACGGCCGGGCGCACGTCATCGGCGGGCTGTCGCGGCAGTTTTACGAGCGGCTGGGCAGGCACTACGGCACGGACATCGCCTGGTACTTCGAGCCGAGTGCCGCCTCGGCCGTGTTCGACGAAATGATCGGCGAGTCACGCGTCGTCGTCCGCCAGTTTCAGTACCTGGACGCCGTGGAGACGCAGGACGGCCGCATCACCGCGGTGCGAATGCTCGGCGGCCTGCGCGTCGAGGCCCGCTGCTTCGTCGACGCCTCCTACGAAGGCGACCTGCTGGCCAAGGCCGGCGTGCGCTATCACGTCGGTAGAGAAAGCAACGAGGTTTACGGCGAGTCGCTCAACGGCATTCAGGTTCGGCCGATGCACCAGTTCGTGCCCGCCGCCGTCGACCCGTACCGCACCGTGGGCGACCCGGACAGCGGGCTGCTGCCGCAAGTTGAGCCCGAGGACCTCCGCCCGCGCCAGGGCCAGGGGGACAAACGCGTGCAGGCGTACAACTTCCGCGTCTGCATGACCGACGACCCGGAGCTTAAGATTCCGTGGCAAAAGCCCGACGGCTACGACCCGGCCGAGTACGAACTGGCCGCCCGATGGTTCGCCGGCCCGAAGGACCCCTACAACGACAACCACCGCGCCGCCAACCCGGACGTGCCGGCGAAGTTCGACGTCTTCCCGCACCTGACCGCCGGGGGCCACCGCAAGACCGACACCAACAACCACGGCCCCGTCAGCAGTGACTTCATCGGTGCCAACTGGGACTGGCCCGAGGCCACCTACGCCGAACGCGAAACGATCTTCCAACGCCACGTCGCCTACCAGAAGGGGTTTTACTGGTTCATGGCCAACGACCCGCGCGTGCCGGAGCGGTACCGCACCGCCTACGGGCACTGGGGGCTGCCGCGGGACGAATTCAAGCAGACCGGCCACTGGCCCGGGCAGCTCTACGTGCGCGAGAGCCGACGGATGATCGGCGATTACGTCATCACCGAGGCCGACTGCATGCGGCCGGCCGGCTTCACGGCACCCAAGGACTCCGTCGGCATGGGCAGCTACACGCTGGACAGCCACAACTGCACGCGTTTCGTGGCGGAGGTGGACGGCCGACGCGTGGTGATGAACGACGGCGACGTGCAGGTGCCCCCGACCGACCCGTACCCGATCAGCTACCGGGCGATCGTCCCGGGCACGGGCCAGTGTACGAACCTCATCGTGCCGATCTGCTTCTCGGCGTCGCACATCGCCTACGGCTCGGCCCGGATGGAGCCGGTCTTCATGGTGCTCGGCGAGGCGGCGGCGTGTGCGGCGTACCTGGCCGTACGAGGTGACAAAGACGTGCAACGCGTGGCGTACGACAAACTCCAGCCGCTGCTGGCGAAGAGCGTGCTTTACTAGGCCCAGGCGCGTACGGCGGTGCCGCAGCGCTGGCAGAAGCTGGCACCTGCGGCCAGGCGGGTGCCGCAGGCTTCGTTCTGGCAGTGCTGGCCGTGCGTCGGCGGGAGACGCTCGGGCGGGTGGCCCTGGGCACCGAGCATCGCCTCGACGCGGTCGGCAAGCTCTCCCCGGAGCGTCGTGCTGCGGCGGGTCATGTAGTGGCGGTGCCCGGCACCGGCCAGCATCACCGGCAGCGCGAAGAACGCCCCGAACGCCGTCAGCACGACGCCCAGAAGCAGCCACATCGGCCGCATGCCCGACACGAACGCCACCGGCCCGAGCCGCAGCAGCCGCATGTCGTCGGCCAGGAGGTTGAACCGGTCCGCGAAGCCGCGCAGCGCCAGCACGCGACGGTTCACCCGCCACAGGTGGTGGAACCCCGCCGCCGTAACCAGCACCGTGTACGCCCCGACGGCCACGCCCAGCGCGCGGGCGTGCCCCAGCGCGTCCGGCGCGAACGGCAGCGTCGTGAGCACCCGCCACGCCCCGACGAAGCTGACGCCCGCCAGCCCCAGCGCCACCACGCCGAAAACAATCGCCCCGGCCAGCAGCAGCCGGCCAGGCCAGGCGGGCGGGAGCATCCGCGGGATGTCCTCGGCGTAACGCTTCAGGTCGTCGGCGTCCCGGCGGGCGGTGTGCAGGCGCAGCCACTCGGCGGCGTGCCAGAGCATCTGCTGCTCCCACGTGCCGTAACGGTCCAGCGAGCGGGCCATGACCCACAACGGCCAGACGCCCAGCGTCAGCAGCGTGAAGAACGCCGCCAGCCCGCTCGAGTAGTACGCCGAGGGAAGCACCCCCCGCCGAAGCCCGGCCAAAACGGTGTGCGTGAGGCGGTCCAGGCGGTCGGGCGGCATCACGAGTCTCGGGCGGTTGGCGGCGTCGTAACGGTCGCGGTTGCGGGTCATAGGGCGGCCCTCGACCACGCGTCCGCCTGCCGTGGCAAGGCCCGCATCTGCCGGCCGCACCGCCGGCAGAACGTCGCCACGCCCGGGTTCACCGCCTGACACTGCGGCTCGCGGCACCGCTGCTGCCCCGGCATGACCGGCGCGCCCTCCTCCAGCGACTCGTACCTCGTGAACGGCAACGACAGCAGCCGAACCACCCCCCGCCCGACCACCACCACCAGCCATGCGCAGAAGATCACCGCCACGACAACCGTCAGGGCCAGGAACAGGAGGATGATCGAGATGGAGCTCATTCAGTCGTCGGTCGTCGGTTGCACGGGCCGTCAGGCCTGCGTCAGGAGCTGTTGTTCCATCTGCGTGCCGCAGCGAATGCAGAAGCGATCGCTGGCGTCCGGGTACGCACCGCAGCTGCCGCACCGGCGGACCTGCGTGACCAGCTGGTTGCCGCAGTGGATGCAGAACTGGTCCCGGCTGCGGACCTGCCTGCGGCACTGCGGGCAGTCCATGGGTGCATCCGGGCGGCCGGCGATTACACCGGCCCGGCCGCGGGCCGGCGTGCGCCCCGCCGGGGTGCCGGCCGCGAGCGTGCTCGCCTGGAGCACCTCCAGGAATTCGTCGGCGGAGGCAAAACGTTTCTCCAGCCGGGCGTAGCTCCGCTTGAAGACCTCGTCCAGCGGTTTGGGCACGGCCGGGTTCAGGTCGCTGGGCAGGTCGGTCCCGGCGGGCTTTTCGCCGGTGAGCAGCTCGTACAGCATGACGCCGCAGGCGTAGAGGTCCGCGCGGTGGTCCACCTCGAGGCCGGCGCGTTGCTCCGGGGCCATGTAGTCGAGCGTGCCGGCGATGTTCGCCGCGTCCGCACCGCCGAGGCTCATGCTCATGGCGATGCTCTGTGCGGCGGTGGCGTTGGCGGCCTTGCCCAGGCCGAAGTCCGTCACCTTCACCAGCCCGCCGGTCGCGAAGCCCTGCTCGAAGGCGGCCTCGTGTACCAGCACGTTCTCCGGCTTCACGTCGCGATGCACCAGCCCCGTGCCGTGGGCGTGGCCCAGCCCGCGGAGCACCTGGCCCAGCACGGCCACGGCGTCCTCGATGCCGAGCCGACGCTCGGCGATGAGCGGGCGGAGGCTCGTGCCCGGGACGTACTCCATGACCAGGTACGCCGGGCTGCCGTACGGGTCGAAGCCGAGCGCGCGGACGATATTCGGGTGCCGCAGGCCGTGGACGGCGGTGCCCTCCCGCTGGAGGCTGCGGACGTACTGCGGGTCGGTGGGGATCTTCACGGCCACGAACTGGTCGAGCCAGACGTGGTGGTGGGCCCGCCACACCTCCCCGAACGTGCCGCGGCCTAGCGGCTCGACAAGGAGGTACTCGCTGATTCTGTCGCCGGGGTTGGGCATGGGGTTGAGTCGGTTAGTAGCCGTCGGTCTTCAGTGGTTCGTCTTCAGTTCTTCGTCGTCCGTTCTTCGTCGTCAAAGCGTTCAGAGTTCGATTTTGCTTCCCAGCCCTTTCACGGCCGCGGCGAGGATCAGGACACCGAGGATGACGCAAAGCCAGTCGGCCATGGCCTTAGCCCGTGACCTTTTCCGCGAGCCAGTCGCAGGTAAACAGGTTGTACGCCGCGGCGAACAGCCCGCCGACGCCGAAAAACGTCCACCCCACCGCCCCGCCGAGCGACCAGTCGAACAGCCAGGCCAGCAGCACCAGTTCCAGGCCCGTGTAGGCGGCCACGAGAGCGGCCCCGGCGGCGTTGTTGTCGAACTTCGCCGCCCAGCCGGAGAGGAAAAACGTCGCCCACGGCAGCACCAGCACGGCCAGGCACCAGCCGACGATCCGGGCCGTGCCGTCCACCAGCCCGGCGCGGGTCGATTCGTCCATCTGCCACCAGGCGATGCCCGCAGCGATGACGCCCAACGCCACCAGGCCGCTGATCACCTTGCCCGTGACTGATTGAAGGAAGTCCATCGCCACATAGTTTACGTTGTTCCGGGCCGATTGGCCGCTATAACTCGGCAGGGCGTTTCAAGCCCCTGCAAGGCCCCTCCGAGCCGCCAGAGCATGCCCGCCCGACCCAAAAAGCCCGACCCCTTCGACCTGCAGCCCGGGCGCGTGCTGGCCGGGAAGTACCTCGTCACCGGCAAGCTCGGCGTCGGCACCGAGGGCGAAGTGTACGCCATCACCGACCGCCTCACCGGCGTGAAACGCGCCGCCAAGCTCTACTACCCCGACAAGGACCCCAAGGGCCGCGCCGCCATCGCCTACGCCCGCAAGCTCGACGCCCTGCGCCACTGCCCCATCCTCCTGCAGTACTACCACCAGGAGCAGATCACCCTCCGACGCCAGAAGGTGAACGTCGTCGTCTCCGAACTCGTCGGCGGGCAGATGCTCTACCACTTCCTCAAGCGCCAGCCCGAGGGGCGGCTCAGCGTCTTCGAGGGGCTCGTGCTGCTGCACACGCTGGCGGCCGGGCTCGCGCCGATCCACGCGCGCGGCGAGTACCACGGCGACATCCACGACGAGAACGTCATGATCCGCCGAAAGGGCATCGGCTTCGAGGTGAAGCTGCTCGACTTCCACGACCTGGGCCGGCCGAGCCGCGCGAAGATCCAGAAGGACGTGCTGAACCTGATGCAGCTCTTCCACGGCACCCTCGGCGGCCGCGAAACCTACGCAACGCACCCGCCGGTCATCAAGCAGATCGTCCGCGGCCTCAAGGACCACCTGATCCTTCAGCGCTTCGGCAGCGCGGTCGACATCCAGCGCCACCTTGAAAATCTTACCTGGTGACAAACCGCATGCGGCCGAAGCGCCAGGCGCGAACACCGCCGCGCGACACCCTTCACGACGCCGTGTACGACACCTCACGCAACGCCGCGCGCGAAGCACCGCATGATGCGCCGCGCAACACCCCGTAGCGCACACCAGCGCGACAGCCGCGGTGCGAGATGGCATGCATCGCGACACGAGACGGCGCGAATAGCCTTTGTTTACAGGGTGATTCGCACGCGACAGCCTAGCCGGCGCAAGGCGGTCGTGCATGACGGCCCGGCGGCGTGAAGCATGCGTGACGGCGACGTGACGGCAGCGTGACGGCGAGGCGACGGTGTAAGGCGAGGGGCATGGTCGTCGCGCGCGCGACGTGCGGCGAGGGTGAAGCGGCGTTGGTGGAGACGCGCTATTTTCTACCTGCATGTCGCGCAGCGCCACGGAAATTGCATTCGCCTAGAAAGCGTCTAAACAAAGTGCGCGTACCGATCGAGCCGATAGAGTGCGTACGTGAACGCACCGTTCGCCTGTCGAAATCGGAAGAACGATTTGGCAACGCACAGTGCGAATGTGTAAGTAGCAGCCGGTTCGCCGAACAAAGGAGATTCGCATGGCGAAGGTTACGAAGAAGGCCACCAAGAAGGCCCCGAAGAAGGTAGCCAAGAAGGCTCCGAAGAAGACCGTGAAGAAGGCCCCGAAGAAGGTGGTCAAGAAGGCGCCGAAGAAGACTGTCAAGAAGGCGCCCAAGAAGACCACCAAGAAGGTCTCGAAGAAGACCAGCAAGAAGACCGCCGTCGCCAGCTAGGCGGCCGACGGGCCTGAACGGCAAACCAGCCCGTCGCCGGGCAACCGGCGGCGGCTTGTCCCGTTTCCGCCCGAATCACAACCGCCCGAACCGGGTGCTGGCGTCGCCGTCGAAGCCGTCGGCTTCGTCGGAAACCACCCGGCCGGCGGCGGGGGCTTCTTTAAGGCCCGGCCTGATCTGTTCCGGTGTTTCGCCGTGCAAACCGGCGAGCCGGTACGTCACGCACCACGCCGGAAGCCGGGCCAACCCGGCGGCGCGTCCTTAACCGGGCAACACGCCGCCGACCGTCACGCCTTTTACCGCGGCCGGCGTCGCGGCCAGCCCCCTACCGACTACGCCCGCCGTCCCCCCAACGCCCACCGTATCGCCACCGCAACACGGTGGCACGCCAACCTGTCGCGCCACCGCGCCGTAGCGCGTCAGACTGGCGCGTTCGGCACCGTCGTCTTCAACGCAACCCCGTCGCGCATTAAGCTCGTCTGTCTGAACGCCGCCCGTGTCGCTACACCTTCAACTCCGCCTTCGCGCTCAGGCTGCTCGCATACCGCTGGCGCACCGGCGCCACCTGCTCCTGAAGGAAGCTCTCCACCTGTTTGGCCGCCCGGCCGGTGAAGCGCATCGGCTCCAGCACGCTGCCCAGGTCGACGCCGGCGAAGGCCTCGTCGCCACGCAGGCGCTCGATGAGGTCGTTGGCTTCGCCGTGCTGTTTCACGCGCTCGGCCGCGGCCATGCTGTGCCGGCGGATCTGCTCGTGCAGTGCCTGCCGGTCCCCGCCGGCGCGAACCGCGGCCATCAGGATCTCTTCCGTCGCCATGAACGGCAGCTCGGCCGCCACGGCCGCGGCGATCGTCTTCGGGTAGACCACCATCCCCCGCGCCACGTTCGCCATGATCAACAGACACCCGTCCACCGACAGGAACAACTCCGGCAGGCTCAGGCGCTTGTTGCTGCTGTCGTCGAGTGTCCGCTCGAACCACTGCTCCGCGGCCGTCATGAACGGGCTGGTCATCAAACTGATCGCAAACCGCGCCAGCCCCGTGGCCCGCTCGCACCGCATCGGGTTGCGCTTGTACGCCATCGCGCTGCTGCCGACCTGCTCGGCCTCGAACGGCTCCTCGAGCTGCTTGAGCCCCGCGAGGATGCGTACATCATTGGCGAACTTGTGCACGCTCGTGGCGACGCCCGCGACGTCCGCGGCGATTTGGGCATCGACCTTGCGCGGGTACGTCTGCCCGGTCACGGCGTAGCTCTCGCGGAAGTCGAAGGCGTCGCACACGGCCTTGTCCAGAGCGAGCACCTTCGCGTCGTCGCCGTCGAAGAGCGAGAGAAAGCTGGCCTGCGTGCCGGTGGTCCCCTTCACGCCGCGGAAGCGGAGCGTGGCGATGCGATGCTCGACGGCCTCCAGGTCCAGCAGCAGGTCCTGCGCCCAGAGCGTGGCCCGCTTGCCGACGGTGGTGAGCTGCGCCGGCTGAAAGTGCGTGTACCCGAGGCACGGCAGGTCCTTCCATTCGGCGGCGAAGGTGCCCAGCGCATCAATGGCGGTGGCCAGCCGCCGGGCGACGAGCTTCAGGCCGTCGCGGTAGATCAGCAGGTCGGCATTGTCGACGACGTACTGGCTGGTGGCACCCAGGTGAATGAGCCCCTTGGCGGCCGGGGCGACCTGCTCGAACGTGTGCACGTGGGCCATCACGTCATGACGCAGGCGGCGCTCCCAGTCGGCGGCCAGGTCGAAGTCGATGTTCTCGACGTTGTCGCGCGTCTGCCCGACGGCCTGTTCCGAGATGCGGTCGATGCCCAGCCGGCGTTCATGCTCGGCCAGCGCCACCCACAGCCGCCGCCAGGTGGAAAACTTGTGCTGCGGGGAGAAGAGGCGAAGCATCTCTTCGGAGGCGTTGCGGGTTGCCAGGGGGGAGGTGTAGGTGTCGTGAGCGGTCATGCCGCGATGGTAAAGCCAGCCCGGCCGCGTTGCACTTTCGGCGGTCAGGCTTCGTCTGCAGGCGTAATTGTCGGTATCGGCCGCCCACGGCTTCGGCGGTAGACGGCAAAGTCGCTGTCGGTCGTCAGCAGGAGTGCATCGGGTGTGGTGTCCATCATCCGAACGAGGCAGGCGTCGGCGAGAGACATGGGGACGTTGGCGCACTTCTTTGCCAACTCCGCGACGGCAACGGCTTCGTCCTCCAATCGGAACGTCGGCCGGATTGCTCCCCTCGTTACGTACTCCAACACCACGCGGGCACCATGCCCCTGACGAGGGCCCAGAAGGAAGGCCGCCTCCGTCAGAACGGCCTCACAGGTGAGGAGCGGGAAGGTTACCTCTTTGAAGCGTGCGACTGCCCGGCTGTGGTGCGCGTCCGAGTGGTTCAGGTAGGCCACTAGCGGACCGGCGTCGACGACGACCGGTCGATTACTCACCGAACCCCTCCATGTACTTCGGGTTCGTCGAGAGGTCCGAGGGGCCGTCTTTGATGCACCCGGCGAGGTTGCCCATCAAGTCGTGCACCGTGCGGGCCTTGCGCTTCGTTTTCGGTTTACGAAGTCGGTCCGTCAGTGCCTGACGAACGATCTCGGACTTGGCAATGCCCTCGGCCGTCGCCCCAGCAATCGGCAGGTTGCTCGGGCGGGGTACGCAAAACGGGCGTCTGCCGGGCCGGTCGAGCGCGGTTGCGTGTTGCCGCCGGTCAACATCCGGCACGACCGCCGGCTTGGCCTTGGGCTGTTGGTGCGGCGGGTTTGGCCGCCGGCCGGCGTCGCGGCGGTCGCCCGGGGGCGTGTTTCAGGCTTGCAGCCGGGGCGGCGGGCGGCATAATGTGGCCAATTACCCCAGATCGACCCGA
>JBHJOM010000102.1:0-7366 GCA_050329715.1 Phycisphaerae bacterium | reverse complement strand
CCGCCTGCAGATAACCGTCGTAGTTCGCCCGCATCTCCCGAACGCTGTCTCCGCCAAACTTGTCGATCATCGCCCTGGCGACCTCGAACGCGATCACGTTTTCCATGACCACGCTGGCGGCACTGATGGCGCTGATGTCGGAGCGTTCCCAGCCTGCTTCGCTGGGCTGTTTGGTGTTGAGATCGACACTGCGCAGCGGTTTGCCGAGGGTGCTGATGGGCTTCATCGCGCCACGGACGACGACGGGCATGCCGTTGGTCATGCCCCCCTCCAGGCCGCCGGCGTTGTTGCTGCCGCGAACGAAGCCGAGCATCGGCGTGTCGCGCAGTTGCTCGTCGAAAAAGATCTCGTCGTGCACCTTGCTGCCGGGCCGGCGGGCGGCCTCGAAGCCCAGCCCGATCTCGACGCCCTTGAACGCCTGGATGCCCATCACCGCCCCGGCGATCCGCCCGTCGAGCCGGTCGAAGCCGTTCATGCTGCTGCCGATGCCCACCGGGCAGCCGAAGACGTGGCACTCGACGATCCCGCCGGCCGTGTCCTTGTTCGCCTTCATCTGGCGGATGAACTCCCGCATCTGCCCGTCCGCGTCAGGGTCCGGGCAGTAGACCTCGCTGGCGTCGCGCCGGGCCAGCAGCTCGGCGTGGTTGCCGGGCGACACGTCGAACTGCCCGACGGCCTCGCCCACGCCGCGCACGAAGCCGAACACCTCGATGCCGAACGCCCGCAGGAGGCACTTGGCGACGCCCCCGGCGGCCACGCGGCAGGCGGTTTCGCGCGCGCTGGCGCGCTCGAGGGTCTCACGGCAGTCGGTGGTGAGCCACTTGACGCTGCCGGCCAGGTCCGCGTGGCCGGGGCGCGGGCTGTAGAGCGGGGGGGTCTTGGTCAGGTCGTCCAGGCGGCTGTCTTTGTTGGGGACCTCGACGAGGAGTGGGCTGCCGATGGTCCGGCCCAGGCGTACGCCGGTGTGGAAGCGGGCGTGGTCGGTCTCGATTTTCTGTCGCCCGCCGCGGCCGTAGCCGCCCTGGCGTCGGCGGAGTTCGCCGTCGATGAGGTCCTGGTCGAGCTTGAGCCCGGCGGGCAGCCCGTCGATGAGGGCGAACATGCCGGGGCCGTGGCTTTCGCCGGCGGTGCGGTACGTCAGAGGCATGGCGGGAGTGTAGCAGGAGCCGACGGCGCGCGCGAAACGCCACGGTTCAAATGGCGGGGTTCAAATGGCGGGGGTCAAACGGCAGACGCGAACAGGGCGGCCGCTCGTGCAGAGCGGCCGCCCGGGTCTTGACTGCTGAATGTCAGTGCGACGGCCTGAAGACGCGCCGGCTCTACGAAGCCAGCGAGACGCCAAAGTCTTTCTCGACGGCTTCGATCAGTTCGTTGAGGTTCTTGACGCCCTCGAGACGGAAGGCACCCTTCTCGGTCTGGAAGGGGATGGTCTTGAGTTCGCCTTCGCCGTTGAATGCGGTACGGGCCTCGTCGGAGGCGAGGATGAAGACGGTCCGCTCGCCGCGGACAAACTCAACGTGCTCGGTGTATTCGTCCTCGAAGGTCGTGGTGGGGGCCAGGCCGTCCATCTGGGCGGCGGCGTCGGCCGACATGCCGTCGGCCTTCTGGCCTTCTTCCTTAGCGCAACCGGCGATCATCAGACCTGAAACGGCAAACAGTGCTAGCGTGAAACGCATGGCTCGAATCTCCTTCTAAAGCGAGTGAATCGGTAAGCGAACGGAATTCATAGCTTGCGGGTGTTAAGGGTGTGTGAAACAGGGCCTTAAGCAACAGGTTTACGTCCGCCGGGACTTTAACGCCAACATTCCGCCCTGTTAGCCTTCAAAGCGCTTCCCGGTCAGCCGCTCGTACGCCTCGACATACCGCCGACGCGTCCCGGCCACCACGGCCAGTGGCAGCACCGGCCCCGGCGGCGTGCGGTCCCACTCCAGGCCCGCCAGGTGGGCACGGACAAACTCCTTGTCGAAGCTGGGCTGCTCGCGCCCGGGCGCGTAGCCGTCGGCCGGCCAGAAGCGGCTGGAGTCGGGCGTGAGCATCTCGTCGATCACAATCAGCCGGCCTTGATCGTCGAGGCCGAACTCGAATTTCGTATCCGCGATGATGATGCCCCGCTCCAGGGCGTACGCCGCCGCCTCCGAGTAGATGGCCAGCGCCCTCTGGCGCAGCTGCGTCGCCGTGTCCTGGCCGACGAGTTCGACGACCCGCTCGAAGCTGATCGGCTCGTCGTGTCCCTCCTTGGCCTTGGTGCTGGGCGTGAAGATCGGCTCGGGCAGCTTCTGGCACTGCTGCAGCCCGGGCGGAAGCTTCACGCCGCTGACGGAGCCGCCGGCCTGGTACTCCCGCCAGCCGCCGCCGGTCAGGTACCCGCGGACGACGCACTCGACCGGCAGCGGCGTCGTCTTCATGACGAGCATGGACCTTCCGGCCAGGTGCCGTGCCGGCCGGGCGACCTGGTGGGGGAGGATCTCGAGGTCGTCGGTGATCAGGTGGGTGTCGAAGCGACCGAGGAAGTGGTCGAACCAGAAGACGCTCATCGCGGTCAGGAGCTTGCCCTTGTCCGGTATGCCGTTGGGCATCACGACGTCGAATGCGCTGATGCGGTCGGTGGCGACGATGAGCAGCGACTCGCAGGAGAGCTCGCCGGAGACGTCGTACACGTCGCGGACCTTGCCGGCGTACTTCCTGAACGGAAGGTCGGTGTGAAGCAGCGCAGGAGGCAGGGCAGCGGGGAGCGCATCGGGCAGGGCATCGGGCATGCGGTCATCTTCGCGGTCGGCGGTGTTGCGGGCAACGGCGGGCGGGCGCGTTTTACGCGCGCGGCGGTGCGGCCGGCACGTCCATGCGCCGGGACGTGTCGCCTGCGGCGCGCCGGGTTGATTCACCCGGGTTGATTCACAACGCCGCGATGCTCTGTTAACCTCCCGCGAACTCGAACGGGCGGCGGATCGCCCGCTGTGAACTCCTCGGATGGCCATTCGCTTTCACATTTACAAAGACGGCAAGCGACTCGAGGCCTACTCGCCCGTGAACGCGTTCATGGTCGGGCCCGAGAGCGTGCCGATCCCCGGCGGCGTCTCGTTCGAGGACGGGCAGCTCGTCGTCCCCGCGACCGACTATGCCGCGGGCGTTTCGCTGCTCTGGCCGGCCGGCGAGGTCGGCACCTACCAGCTTGAGACCACCCGCCTGCCGCCGCTGGGGCCCAAGGAGCCGCCTTACATCCTGAACCTGGAGTTGGCCCGGCACCATCTGATGAAGATCGTGCAGAAGCAGGAGGACTGGAACCTCTTTGACTTTGCCCGGGCCAATGAGTTGAACGACCGGTTCCGGCAGTTGCAGGCGCAGTTCGCTGAGGCGCTGGGCATGAACGACGACCCCGCCGCCGCCGCCGAAGTGGGTGATGCGGTGTTGGCCAAGACGATCGCGCTGGCCGAGGAGATCGCTGACTTTCACGCCGACGTGCTTTTGGCCAAGCGTCGCCAGACGGGCGGGATGCCGCGGCACGTGTTCGGCTGCCGCATCGACCCGCAGGTGCAGAACCAGAAGTACGCCGACGTGCTCGGCACGAGCTTCGATTACGCCGTCCTGCCGATCGACTGGCGGCAGATGCAGCCGGAGGAGGACCGCTTCGACACGCAGGCCGTCGACGGCTGGGTGGAGATGCTCAACCGCCGCCGGCTGCCGATCATCGGCGGCCCGCTGGTGGACCTGGCCGAGGAGGCCCTGCCCGACTGGATGTTCCTCTGGGAGCACGACTTTGAGACCTTCCGTGACATGGCCTACGAGTACGTGCGGAAGATCGCCACCCGGTACCGGCGGGTCGTTTCGATCTGGAACGTGATCGCCGGAGTGCACCAGTCCGGCACGTTTGACCTGACCTTCGAGCAGATGATCGAGCTGACACGCCTGCTCGTCACGCAGATCAAAAGCATCGTGCCGACGGCACGCACGCTCATTACCGTCCGGCAGCCGTTCGGCGAGTACCACGCCAAGGTGGGCGGCGGCGTGCCGCCGATGCTCTACGCGGAGATGGTCGCCCAGAGCGGCATCAACGTCGAAGCGTTCGGCCTGGAACTCGAGACGGGCGTGCCCCGGGCCGGCAGCTTCACGCGGAACCTCTTTCAGCTCTCGTGCATGCTCGACCGCTTCCACGCGCTGGGCAAGCCGTTGTTCATCACCTGCCTCAACGCGCCCGGCAAGCACGGCGTGGACGCCGACGACCTCTCCGAGGGCACCCTCGACCCCGCCGCCGCCGGCATGTGGCACGGGCCGTGGGACGCCGACCGACAGGCCGCCTGGCTTGAGGCCGTTTGCAAGCTGGCCCTCTCCAAGCCGTTCGTCGAGAGTGTGACGTGGGGGAACCTGGCGGACATCCGCCCGACCGTGCCGGCCGGCGGGCTGCTCGACGACGCGATGGCACCCAAGCCCGCCTTCAAAAAACTCCAGGCCATGCGCGAACACCGCTTCGCCAACGCCCGCAGTTGAGCCTTCGCCAGCGAGTCGGCCCATGCCCCTCTTTGCCCGTAAACGGTTCACCCGCTCGCTGGGCCTTGGCCTGCAGCGGTGGTTCGCCGGGGCCGGCTCAGTCCGTCAGTGCGCGGTGGCCGGGGTGTTCGTCGCGGTGCTGCTGAGCGCTGCCCTCGTGAGGCAGTCGAACGCGCCCCGACTGCTGCGGGACGACCTGCCGCCGCAAGGCCCGCGGGCGGCGGGCCTCACCGACCGGCTCGACCCGAACACGGCCACGGCGGCGGAGCTGACGGCGATCCCCGGCGTCGGGCCCGGGCGGGCCGCGGCCATCGTGGCGTACCGCGAGGCCTCCGGCAGAACGCCGACGTTCGTGCGTGCCGAGGACCTGGAGGCGGTGCGGGGCATCGGGCCGGTGGTCCGGGAGAACGTCTCGCAGCACATGGTCTTTCCCGGGCCGTAACCGGTCGCCCGAGGCGGGCACCGTGCCGGAGTGCGAACGGCTTGTCGGTGTGCGGCTTGCCGGTTCGCGTCAACGGGCGGGGGGCTGTATCTTCCTCCGCTTGGCTATGCAACTGCACGAGAAGATTGAAACCAAGCGGGCCGTCGTCGGCGTGATCGGGCTGGGGTACGTGGGCCTGCCGCTGATGGCCGCGTTCCACCGGGCCGGCTTCCCGGTACTCGGCTTTGATGTCGACCCGGCGAAGATCAAAGCCCTCCAGGCCGGGCAGAACTACCTTAAGCACCTGGGCGAAACCCTCGTGGCGGACATGCTCGGCGACCGCTTCGACGCAACCGCCGACTTTGCCCGCCTCGCCGAGGCTGACGCCATCCTCGTCTGCGTGCCGACCCCGCTCGGCAAGCACCTCGAGCCCGACCTGTCGTACGTCGAGAAGACCGCGCAGGACATCGCCGCCACACTTCGGCCCGGGCAGCTCATCGTGCTCGAAAGCACCACCTACCCGCGGACGACACGCGACGTGATGCTCCCGATCCTCGCGGCCGAAGGCATGAAGCTCGGCGAAGACTTCTTCCTTGCCTACAGCCCCGAACGCGAAGACCCCGGCCGACGCGACCACAACACGCAGAGCATCCCCAAGCTCGTCGGCGGCATCGACGCCGCCAGCGGCGAGGTGGCCGTGGCCCTGTACCAGAAGGCGATCGCGCAGGTCATCCCCGTGAGCAGCGCCGAAGTCGCCGAGGCCGCCAAGCTGCTGGAGAACATCTACCGCGCGGTGAACATCGCACTCGTCAACGAGATGAAGACGGTGCTCACCGCCATGGGCATCGACATCTGGGAAGTCGTCGACGCGGCCAAGACCAAGCCGTTCGGCTTCCAGGCGTTTTACCCCGGCCCGGGCCTCGGCGGGCACTGCATCCCGATTGACCCGTTCTACCTCACATGGAAAGCCCGCGAGTACGGCACCGCCACCCGCTTCATCGAGCTGGCCGGCGAGGTCAACCGCAGCATGCCCGAGTATGTCGTGCAGCGCATCATGCTCGCGCTGAACGAAGCGAGAAAGCCCGTCCGCGGCAGCCGCATTCTCGTGCTGGGCCTGGCCTACAAGCCGGACGTGGACGACGTCCGCGAGTCGCCGAGCTTCGAGCTGATCGAGAAGCTCGAGGAACTCGGTGCCGCCGTCGATTACCACGACCCGCACGTCCCCGAGACGCACGCGATGCGCCACTACGACGTGCAGAAGCGGTCCGTCGCCTTCTCGGCCGAGTCGCTGGCATCCTACGACTGCGTCGTCGTCGCCACGCACCACGCCTGGTACGACTGGGCGCTCGTCGGCGAGCACGCCAGGCTCGTGGTGGACACCCGCAACGCCATGAGCGGCGTGGCGGGGAACGTCGTCAAGGCGTAGCCGTCAGGGCGTAGTCGTCAGGGCGTAGCCGGCTGCGGGCGGGTTGCTGCGGCCGGGGTTGCGCCTTGCGGCAGCTGCGTCGCCAACTCATTGCCACGGCGGACGATCGCCTGCGGGTCCACATCGCCGGGGCTGGTCGGCTCGAGTTCGAAGTGAAGCTGCCGCAGGTCCATCGGCTTCCAAGGCGCGAATTCGGCGAACAGATCGATCGGCGGGTACTGCCACCACGGCGCGTTCACCTTCCGCCCGCCGGCGATCGTCTCGTACCCTTCCTTGCGGACCTCGACGTCGTAATTGCCGTAGAACGTGAAGTCCGTCCGCAGCGGCGTCCGGCCGACCTCTTCGAAGTTCAGGTAGACCAACGCGCCCGGCGGCTCACTGGTGATCTCCAGCGAACGCTGCACGCACCCGGCCGGGAGCAAAAGGGACATCGACAGAAGCAACCGTCGCATGACAGCGGATCGTAGCCGAAGCCGCCGACCCACGCGAAACACACGCCGCCTGCGAAACACCGGCACGCTACAACCCGCGTCGGATCGCCACCGCCCCGGCCGCGGCCAAGGCCGCCCCGAGCACCACCAGCGGGAGGGTCAGAGGCACGTTCGTCGGCCGGGTCGGCAGCGTCAGCCGCTCGCCGAGGCGGGCGACGCCGCCGCCGGTTCGCGTAGCGATTGCCGCGGCCGCGTCGGCGTCGTTGCCGATCGCCTCGAACTCCGCCGGGTAGCGCCCGGCGACGGCGCGCTGCGTCAGCGTCGCACCGTTCAGTTGCAGCCGTGCCACGCCCGGCAGCGGCCCGGCCGGCAGGCTCGCGGCGTAGCGGCCGGGGGCCGTTTGCTCCAGCGGGCGTTCCTCACCGTCGAGTCCCAGCGTCAGGGCCAGCCGGTTCACCGGCCGGCCGTCTTCGGCGGCCAGTACCTCGACGGACACCGCCTGGCCGGTCCCCCAACGCACGCTCAGCCGGGGGTCCAACGGCGGCCGGGCGACGGCCTCGGCCAGGGCGGCCAGCACGGCCGGCTCGTCGAACGCCGCGGCCGCGA
>JBHJOM010000101.1:0-17015 GCA_050329715.1 Phycisphaerae bacterium | reverse complement strand
TCTTCGATGTCGAAGACGCTGACCATGCCGAGGGCGGCGAGCTTGTCGAGGTGCATTTCTTCGATGCCCTCGATGGCGGTGAGGGTCTCGTTGAGGATGGCGAGTCCCTTGTCGAATTCTTCGGGGGTGAGGATGTCGATGTCCCAGCCGGTGAGGCGGGCGGCGAGGCGGACGTTCTGGCCGCGTTTGCCGATGGCGAGGCTGAGCTGGTCGTCTCGGACGACGACGGTGGCTCGTCCGAGCTCGAAGCAGAGGTTGATCTCGTGGACTTCGGCGGGCTTGAGCGCGTTCTGGATGAGGATCTGTGAGGACTCGTTCCAGCGGACGATGTCGATTTTCTCGCCGTTGAGCTCGTCGACGATGTTCTTGATGCGGCTGCCGCGTACGCCGACACAGGCACCCACGGCGTCGACCTTCGCGTCGATGCTGCTGACGGCCAGCTTGGTGCGGTGGCCTGCCTCGCGGGCCAGGGCCTTGATTTCGATGGTGCGTTCGCCGACCTCGGGGACTTCGCGTTCGAAGAGGCGGCGGATCATTTCCGGGTGGCTGCGGGAGAGGATGATCTTCACGCCGCCGGGGGTGTCGCGGACTTCGGTCACCAGGGCCTGGATGCGTTCGCCGGGCTCGTGGTGCTCGCCGAAGATCTGCTCGGAGCGGGGCATGATGCCCTCGACGCGGCCGAGGTTGACGATCATGGTCGAGCCCTGGAAGCGGGCGACGGTGCCGGTGACGATGGTGCCGACGCGGTCGGTGAACTCCTCGTAGATGCTCCCGCGCTCGTCCTGGCGGATGAGCTGGATCATGACCTGCTTGACGGTCTGAGCGCCGATGCGGCCCATGGTGTCCAGGGGTACCGGGGCACCGAGCCGCTTGGCGGCGATGGCACCGCTGGTTCGGTCGAGGCTGACCTGGAACTCGCTGACGTCCTCCGTGTTGAACTGCTTGCGCAGACCCGAGGCGACGGCCTGTTCGATGTCGGTGAAGATGAGCTCGCGGTCGATCGCCTTGTCCCGGGCGATGTTCTCCACGATGCGTAGCAGTTCGGTTCCGTTCATTGATGTTGTTCCGCTATTCAGTTGTCCGATTGACCGTGGCCCGGGGCCCGGCGGTCGCCAACGCAAAAAGGGCCGACCGGTTCGCCCGGCGGCCCACTTTTTCGACAAAGAACCTGGTTCGTCGGCGGTTAACTCGCCTCGACGCCCTCCTGGTGAGGAGCCTTTCGAGACACCACCGCCGACAACCGGCCCGCAAGGGCCTGTCCGCCGCGTGCAGCGAGGATGCTGTGTGCGTCATGCAACAGCATCGGCAGTTTCCGTCACGAGGCTCAGGTTCATACCCGTCTCTCCGGGTTCGAAAAAGTGGATCTTGTCCACGTCCACATACATCGTAACCGACGAATCGGCTTTCACATCCGAAGAAGCTTCCACGCGGGCGACCACGTGCTTGTGAAGCTCCGTCGCCAGGTAAAGGTCCATGTCACTGCCCAGCGGCTCGATGACAGTCACCTTCATGTCCACCTCCGCATCCCGACCGGACGTCCGTTCCAACCGGAAATGCTCGGGCCGAACACCCAGCACAATATGCTGGCCGATCTTCCCGGCCAACCGCCCGGCAAGCGCCGCCGGGACCGAAAGCCTAAATCCGTTCCCCGGCAGGGTCAAATCCCCTTCGTAAACCGTCGGCTCGTCCGTCCGCTTGTTCGCGACCGTCGCGTTCTCCAGCTTGCCCTCCTCGAACACCGTCTCGCCCCCCTCCAGAGACAGCCGGCCGTCGAAGAAATTCATCGGCGGCATCCCAATGAAACCGGCCACAAATCGGTTGTTCGGGTGCTGGTACGTCTGCAGCGGCGTGTCGGCCTGCTGGATCAGCCCGTCCTTCATCACCACGATCCGGTCGCCCAGCGTCATCGCCTCTTCCTGGTCGTGGGTGACGTAAATCGTCGTCGTCTTCAGCCGGTGGTGCAGCCGCTTCAGCTCCGCCCGCGTCGTTACGCGGAGCTTCGCGTCGAGGTTGCTCAGCGGCTCGTCGAAGAGGAATGCCGCCGGGTCACGAACGATCGCCCGGCCCACCGCCACGCGCTGCCGCTGGCCGCCCGAGAGTGCCTTGGGCTTGCGTTCCAGCAAATGCTCGATGTCCAAGATGCGGGCGGCGTTCTTCACCCGCTTATCAATCTCGGCCTTGGGGAATTTGCGCAGCTTCAACCCGAAGGCCATGTTCTTGTAGACCGACATGTGCGGGTAAAGGGCGTAGTTCTGGAACACCATGGCGATGTTCCGGTCCTTCGGCGGCACGTCGTTGACGATGCGGTCGCCGATGCTGATCGTCCCGCCGCTGATCTCTTCCAGCCCGGCGATCATCCGCAGCGTGGTGCTCTTGCCGCAGCCGGAGGGCCCGACGAGCACGACAAACTCCGCGTCCTTGATGAACAGGTCGATCGCGTCCACGGCCTTGACGTTGCCGGGGTAAATCTTTGTGACTTGCTGCAGGTCCACACGTGCCATGAATAACCCTCTCTCAATAAGCCCCTGCCAATGGACGGGCCAGTCTAGCAGACCCCGCCAAGCCTGCAATTTACCCCGGCCGGCCTCGCCCTGCCCCAATGCGACAAAACGGATGCAATGAATCAATGACGACGAACAGGCCGCCACGTTCAAGTTGCTCAAAGCAGCTTCTCGATCACCTTCACCACCGCCGTCGCCGCCTCCTCGAGCGTGCCGGCGAACCGACACCCCGCCGCCCGCGCGTGGCCGCCGCCCTCGAACTGCTGCGCCACCTCCGCACAGTTCACGCCCCCCTTGCTCCGCAAACTCAGCTTCACCGGCCCGCCCTCGGGCAATTCCGCGGCCAGCAGGCTCACCTGCACACTCGCGATCGCCATCGGCACGTTCACCACGTCCTCCGTGTCCGGCGTGCCGGCGCCGGTGGCTTCAAAGTCCGCCCGGGTGGCTTTCACCACCGCGACACGTTCCCGGGCGTGCAACTGCAGGCTCCCCAGTACACGTGCCTGCAGGAAGATGCGTTTGGCCTTCTCCGACTGATACAGCCGCTGCTGCAGCCGGTCGGTGTCGACGCCGGCCTCGATTAACTCGGCGGCCGTTCGGAGCGTCATCGGCGTCGTGCTGCTGTACTGGAACCAGCCGGTGTCCGTGCAGATCGCCACGAACAACGCCTCGGCGATTAGCGGGTCGAGCGGTACGTGCCAGTGCTTCAGCACGTCGAAGGCGATCTCGCCCGCGGCGGCCGCGGCGGTGTTCACCAGCTTCACGTCCGACCAGGCCTCCTGCGTCAGGTGGTGGTCCAGCACCAGCTTGGGCACGAACCACGTCTGCGCCCGCTCGGCGAGCCCGGGAAGCTGGCTCCACGTGCCGGTGTCGCACACCAGCAGGCAATCGAACCGCTTGAGGTCCACCGTCTCGAGCGTGTGGTGCGAAATCCCGGCGTTCTCGTACACGAAGGCGTACTTGTGCGGCATGTCCGACAGCAACAGCGGCTCGGCGTCGATGCCCTTGTGCCGCATGCCCAGAATCATCGCGGCGGTGGTACCCAGCGCATCGCCGTCGGGCCGAACGTGCGTCGTGACGAGCACACGCTGGCTGTTGGCGAGTTGGTCGAGCAACTCCTGACGGGCGGCGGTGTATTCCGGCGACATGAAGGCATGAGCATCCCGGAAATTGGACCGGTTCGCCAGCCGAACTGCTCCTGAACACGCGGGAGAGCAATTGCCGATAACGCGAGAGTGCTGCACGACCATGACGTTGAAAGAATCGAGTCACTACGAATCGAGCACTACCGCTACATGCTCGAGAAAGCGCTTGATCGCGAGGCCGATCTTATCCGACGCGAGACGCTCGTGATGTCGGCGATCGCACTGTTCCTTGGCTTGGGCGTGTTTCAGGTCTCGTGGTACCGCGAGAGTGACGCTTCCATCGACGGTGAAGTCGCCACGCGTGTACTTCAGGCCCTGCTGACTGCAACCCTCCTGATCTACGCCGGCTGCTTCGTTTACCTGTTCTTAAGGCAGATCAGGCTTGAGCGTGTACCTCTGGTGATTCGGGTCAAGCTGGCAATGCTCGAGGCCGGCCGTCGGCTCAGATGCAGCTGCGAAAAAGGCCGCAACAGACGTCGCTCACGCGGGCGTGAACTCCGGGCACGGCTTTACGCGCTGACGACTGTTGCGCCGCAAGATCCGCTCTTGTTTCTTGAATTGCCGGACGAGTTAGTCGATAAGAAGATGCCGGAAGACTCAAAGATCATGTCGGGCGAGATTTTTATAGCGCTCGCCGCCGCCTACTATGAGCAGGACGGGCAGAATCGGCTATTCGAGCGCGACCTGAACAAGTGCCAGATAGCTCTACTGGCCGGCTTGGCAATCAACGCACTTGTACTGCTCGTGTTCCTCTGGCTCGTTGTACCGTAGAGATTTGTGATGGCCACAAGATACTATCAACGGATGCGAAAGCCTAAGGGTGGTCCCGAGGGCGACATTGTCGCGGACGCGGCCGCGACGAATCGATCGGTAACGACCCTCGCCGACACCGGCTATACCGTCGGCTCGAAATACGCGGTGATGCGAAAAAGCCGTGAGTTCGCTCGACGAATCCGTAAAGAAACCGCCGGCATACCGAAGCTGACCAGCGTTCGGTAGGGGTCATTTCAGACGTCTACCAACGGCCGCTTGACGTCACAGTCGTAACCGGCCGCGGCGGCTACATCCCGTGCAAGCTGCGCCTTCAGGTGCGTCACGTCCGGGAAGGGCCTTTGCCCGCGGAGCCAGTCGAGCACTTCCAGCCGCAACGTTCGGCCGTACAGGTTGCCGTTGAAGCCGACGAGGTGCGCTTCCACCTGCCGGCGTACGCCTTCGAACGTCGGGGTCGTGCCGATGCTCAACGCGGCCGGCCAGTCCGTGCCGTCGACGGTGGCGCGGGCGGCGTAGACGCCGTCCGCCGGGAGCCACTGCTCGCCGCAGGCCAGGTTCGCCGTCGGAAAGCCGATGGTGTTGCCCCGGCGGTACCCCTCGACGACCTCCCCGGCCAGGGTGTAGGGCGCGCCGAGGCAGATCGCCGCGTCCCGCGCCCGGCCGTAGGCGATGAGCCACCGGACGATCGTGCTGGAGACGTCCACCACCGTGAAGTCGCACAGCGCGACTTCGACCGGCTCCACCACGTGCACCTGCACGCCGGTGCCTTGTGCCCAGGCGGCGAGTTTGGGCGTCGTGCCGGCCGCGGCCCGCCCGAAGGTGAAGTTCTCCCCCTGCACCAGGTGCGCCGGCCGGGCCTCGTCACGCAGAATGTGCCAGAAGGCCTCGGCACTCAGGTTCAGCACCGTCTGGTCCGGCGGGAGTTCGATGAGCACGTCCACACCCAGCCCGGCCAGCAAGTCCCGCTTCAGGCCCGACGGCGTAAGCCTCGGCGGGGCCTTCTCGGGCTTCAGCACCGTCAGCGGGTGCGGCTCGAACGTGACGACGACACGCTCGGCGGCTTCAGCCGCCCCGCCGGCACCGGAAGCCCCGCCGCCACCGGCCGCCGCCAGCTCGCCCAGCCGCCGGCAGATGTGCCGGTGCCCGCGGTGCACGCCGTCGAAATTCCCGACCGCCATGGCCGAGCCGTGCCGGAGTGTCCGCAGCGCATCGATGCCGGTGAGTATCCGCATGGGTCGGCAGGTTACGCGACAGGCCCGCCGGCGAGGAACCCGTGGGCCTTCCTCAGCAGGTTGCGGGCGTTGTCGAACGTGAGGCGTTCAAGGGCCTCCTCGTAAGGCAGCCAGTCGTAGCCGACGTGCTCGTCGCTGATGCGGACGCTCTGCATGTCCGTCCGGCCGACGTAGAAGACCACCGTCTTGTGCACCGGCGTCTTGCCCTTGCGGAAGCTGTACTCGATGGCGGCCTGAAAGCCGTTCGCCAAAATCACCTGGTCGATGCCGGTCTCCTCCTTGAGTTCACGCCGGGCGGCCTGCTCGTCGGTCTCGCCGGGCTCGACGTGCCCCTTGGCGTAATCCCAGTGCCGGCCGTAGTCGAGCAACAGCCACAGCCGCACCGGACGTGCCCCGCCGACATCGCGGTAGACCAGAACCCCCGCCGATCGTTCAAGTCGCGGCATGCCCCGCATGATGCCCGCAACGGCGGGAAGTTGCCACCGCTACGGCGAGACGTCGGCAAGTCATCGCCTCACACGCGTGTGGTCTCGTACATCGTCACGGCTTCGACGCACCGCGAGGCGACGACTTGCTCGGCGACGATCACGTCGTCGGCACCGTTGGCCTTGGCTTCAAAGCCGCCGGAGGTGTACCGGCACCGTGTGACGATGCGCATGGTGGGGTTCATCTGCCGGCCGAGCTTGGTGGCGGCCAGGGCGGCGTCTTCGTTCGGGATGGCTACGACGAAGAGGCGTGCCCGCTCGATGCCGGCGGCGCGGAGCACGGCCGGGTCGGCGCAGTCGCCGTGGAAGAAGCAGTGCAGGTGGCGGCAGCGGTCGACCGTCTCCTTGTTCATCTCGATGACGCAGAATTCGAGGCCGCGGCCTTCGAGCATCTCGGCGACGGCGCGGCCGGGCACGCCGTAACCGGCGATCACCACGTGGTCCGAAAGCTCGGTCGTCTCCCGCTCCATAGCAGGATGATACGCCGATTCAGCGGCCCGGGACAGTCGGCCCGACGGGGCGGGCGACCTGGCATCAGGCGAGGTGGCATCGGTCAACTTAACCAAGCCGAAACACCCCCCGGCTTTAGCCCGCAGCGGCAGGGGGTTAGACTTTGCCCGTGATGAAACGCCGTGACGACCTCGTATTCAACCTCGAACAGTCTCAGGAGACCACCGAGCGGTCCGCCAGTGTGCCCCGGCACGAGATGGAGGACATCCACGCCGCCGCCAACGAACTGGTCAAGCAACTGCAGGACGTGCAGAACGGCGACCTCGTGGCAGAAATCGTCGCCAACGGGCTGAAGCTGCTTCGCGACCGGACCAACCGCGGCGACATCAAGCTCATCGACCGGGCCGCCAAGGAGTTCCGCTACGCCATGAAGGTCTTTGCCCCGTACCGCCACGTGCGGAAGGTGAGCATCTTCGGCTCCGCCCGAACGCTGGAAAGCCACGCCGACTACCGCATGGCCGCGGAATTCGGCAAGACCATGGCCCTTGCCGGCTGGATGGTCATCACCGGCGCCGGCGGCGGCATCATGGCGGCCGGCCACGGCGGGGCGGGTGCCGAGCCCTCCTTCGGGCTGAACATCTCGCTCCCCTTCGAGCAGGCCGCCAATGAGCACATCCTCGACGACCCGAAGCTCATCAACTTCAAGTACTTCTTCACCCGCAAACTGATGTTCGTGCGGTCGAGCCATGCCATTGCACTCTTCCCCGGCGGCTTCGGCACCATGGACGAGGGGTTCGAGGTTCTGACCCTCATCCAGACTGGCAAGGCCGTGCCCATGCCCATCGTCATGGTCGAGCCCGAAGGCAGCACCTTCTGGGCCGACTGGCAGACGTACGTCGAGAACAACCTGCTGGGCCGGAACCTCATCAGCCGAAACGACCTTCGCCTGTACAAGGTCACCAACAGCGTCGCCGAGGCGGTGGAGGAAGTCCGGCACTTCTACGCCAACTACCACAGCATCCGCTACACGCGCAACAGCGCCGTGCTCCGCCTGCACCGCGAGCCGACGCAGCGGCAGTGCGAAGAACTCAACGCCACCTTCGCCGACCTGTGCGGCGGCACCGCCGACTTCCGCGCCTCGGGCCCCCTCAAAGTCGAGCGCAACGAGCCGGACCTGCGCCACCTGCCCAGGCTCGTCTTCAACTTCAACCGCCGGGACTACGGCGGCATCCGCCGGCTCATCGACCACCTGAACAACCTGCCGGAGTAACCTCGCCGGCTCCCAACTGCCCTTGCCGCTGCAACGCATCAACCTCGACGGCGTCGTCATCTACCTGAGCCCGCTGCTGGCCTCGGCCCGGGTGCCGCACGGCTTCTCCGCCCGCCTCGGCGGCGTCAGCACCGGGCCGTTCGCCTCGCTGAACCTCGGCAATCCGCTGCACCTGGAAGCCCGCGACCCGCCGGAGCACATCGCCGAGAACTACCGCCGCCTCATGGCTGCCTGCGGCATGGCGGGCCGACGCCGACACTGGCTCCACCAGGTGCACGGTGGGCGTTGCGTCGTCGCGGGCCAAACCCCCCTCGCCGGCGAGGAGCAGGCCGACGCCCTGGCCACCGCGGACGCGGCGAGCTGCCTGTCCGTCCGCGTCGCCGACTGCACGCCGGTGCTTTTTGCCGACCGCGCCGGCCGACGCGTCGCGGCGGCCCACGCCGGCTGGCGGGGGACCGTCGCCGGCGTCGCACTGGCCGCCTTGGCCGCCCTGGAGACGCCCCCGGCGGACGTGCTGGTGGCCGTCGGCCCGGCCATCTCGGTCGACGCATTCGAGGTCGGCCCCGAAGTGCTCGCACAGTTCGACACCGCCTTCACCCGGCGCGCCGAGGGCGCGAACCCCGACGGCAAGGGTTTTGTCGACCTTCAGGGCGTGCTCGTGAAACAACTGACCGACGCCGGCGTACCCCCCGCACAGATCGACGTCACTGACCGCTGCACCTTCCGCGACGAAGTCGAGTTCTTCAGCCACCGGCGCGACAACGGCCTCACCGGGCGGATGGCGGCACTCATCGGTCCGGCTTGAGGGCCCGGCGTGAGGGCCCGGCATGAAGTTACGGCCGCATGACCGCCGCCGGTCGGCAGTTCGCCTCGCAGCCGGCGTCCACTACACTTACCCGCGATGTGGCGCTTTGCAGACAAGCTTCAGCAGCAGGGCGACGACAAGCTCGCCGCGCTCGGCAAGCAGCTTGCCGCCCTGCCCCCGGCCGCCGCCACACGTCATGCCGCCGCACTCGACCGCATAGGGGCGGACGCCGACGCAGCCGGGCACCACCTTTCCCGCCCGGCGGGGGCCCGGCCGGTCGTCGCGTTGCTCGGCGGGACGGGCACCGGCAAGAGCACGCTGATGAACCGCCTCGTCGGGCGGGACGTCTCGGCCACCAGCTTCCGCCGCACCTTTACCGAGGCCCCCGTCGCCGCCCTCCACGCCGACGACACCCTCCCCGCCACCTTCATGGGCCTGCCGCTTGCCGAGGCCGCCGACCTGCCCCTCCGCGGCGTGGCCGACCGCCTGCTCTTCGTGAGGAACCCCCACCCGCACAACCTGCTGGACACGCCGGATCTGGACGGCGACCGCCCCGAGCACCACGCCCGCGCGGACCGCGCCTTCCGCTGGGTGGACGCCGTCGTCTTCGTCGTCACCCCCGAGAAGTACCAGATGACCGAACTGCTGCCGTACTACCGCCTGGCGGCCCGGTACGCGCTGCCGACGGCGTTCGTCATGAACAAGGCGCAGGACGAGGCGGCCGTCGAGGACTTCGCCGCGATCGCCGCACGCGAAACCCGCCTGGCAGAGCCTCCGGTCTTTGCCGTCCCGCGGGACGACGCCGCGTGGCACCCGCCGGCCGAGACCGACCTGCCCGCCCTGCTGGCCTACCTGAACGAGCTCGCCTTGCCGGATGAGCCGGACCGGCGTCGTGGCGTCGCCGCGCGGCTGCTGGACCTGGCCGGCCGGCTGCAGGACCAGCTCGTCGCGCCGCTGGCCGCGGAGCGCCGCCGCGTGGACGAGGCGCTCAAGCAGCTGCGTGCCCTGCAGACGCCGGAGATCGGCCTGGACGTCAGCCCGATGACCCACCACCTTCGCCGTCGGCTGCAGCAGAACAGCGTGCTGTACCTCATCGGCCCGGCCCGCATGCTCGACCGCGTGAAGCAGATGCCCGGCACACTCGCCCGCCTGCCCCGCACCGCTTGGCGCTACATGCGGGACAAACCTCCAGAAAGCAACGAAGACACCCCGCCCCCGCCGCCGACCGAGCCGCCGGACTTCCGACAGGAGCTGCTCGACAGCTTCCGCGTGAGCCTGGCCCGCATCGCCGAGGCCGTGGAGACGGCCCTGCCCGGCCTGGAGCCGACGTGGCGGTTCGACGAAAACGAAGCCGGCAACATCGCCGACGAAGAGCTTCAGGCGTTGCGCAAGTGGCTCGAAGAACGCTGGAACGCCACCCCGCGCGACACCGCCGTGCTGCAGAAGCTGCTGAGCGTGCTGCCCGGCGGCAAGAAGCTCACCGCCGCCAGCGAGGCGGCGCCGTACCTGCTGACCGTCTACTGTGCCGTCAGCGGCACGTTCTTCGGCGGCGTGGACATGCTTGTGCTGGGCGGTTATTCGCTGACGACGTGGCTGGCCGAGCGGGTGAGCAACGAGGTCGCCGGGCGGACGAAGCAGGCCAGCCGCAACATCGACCGCCGGTTCGCCGAGCTGATGAACCGCCAGGTGGACGCCGCCGTGGCCGCGCTGCAGCAGCAGGTGCCGCCCGCCGCGGCGCTGGCGACACTGGGCAAGACCGCCGACGCCCTGGCCGGCCTGGGGCAGGCGGCCGCAGACGAACCGGAGGGGACATGAAACCCGTAACACCCGCCGACGGCCTTCCGGCCCTCGTCGCCGAGGCCTGCGCGCTGACCGACGCCACGCCCCCGGCCGTGCTCGACGACGATTCGCCCGTCCTGACGGACCAGGTCGCGCCCGCCGAGATCTACTTCGTCGGCCTCATCGGCGGCAAGGAGGTCGGCAAGTCCAGCTTCGTCAACGCGCTCGTCGGGCAGGAGGTCACCCGCGCCACCAGCCACGGGCCGGGCACCAGCCGCGTGGTCGCCTACTGCCACCGCGCCGCGGCCGAGTCGGCCGTGGAGCTGTTGGACCGCGAAGTCCCCGACGCCTACGACCTTGTCACGCACGACGAGCCGTCGCTGGCCCACCAGGTGCTGCTGGACCTGCCGGACATCGACTCGCTCCACGCCGCCCACCTGAAGCTCACCCGCCGCATGCTCCGGCACATGCTCTTTCCCATCTGGATGCAGAGCGTGGAAAAGTACGCCGACCAGCAGCCGCGCAAGCTCCTGCAGGCGGTGGCCGAGGGGAACGACCCGGCCAACTTCCTCTTCGTCCTGAACAAGGCGGACCAGCTCGTCGCCCGCGAAGGCGAAGCCGCCGCCGAGGAGCTGCGCGAGGACTACGCACGGCGCATCGGCGAGGCGTTGGGGCTGGCCGAGCCGCCGCGCGTGTCACTGGCCGCGGCCACCGCGCCGGACCGGTTCGACCTCCCGGCCTTGCGGGCGATGCTCTCGAAGCAACGTGGCGTGCAGGACGTGGCCGCCGCCCGCCGGCTGGCCGCCCGCCGCCGGGCCCGCAGCGTGCTCACGTGGTTCGACGGGCTGAACCTCCCCGCCCGCCGCCAGGCCGTGGAGCATGTGCTGGACGACGCCGCCGAGTTACTGCAGACGCGCGTGGCCAACGTGGTGCTGCAGGAGACGATCCCACGGCTACTGGACGACCCGGCCCACCAGCAGGCCGTCGCCGAGCCGGCCGTGCGCGCCCGCCTGGCCCGCTGGCCGATCGTGAATGCACTGGACCTGGTGCTGGCGCCACTGGTGGTGTTGGCCCGGCGGAGTTTCGTCGGGGGGGAGGGGGTGAGCCTGAGCCACGCCGGCCGGCCGCTGGCCGGGCGGCTGCAGGGGGCCTTCGCGCAGCTCCGCCAGCAGAGCCCGGCCGTCGCGACGTTGTACGCAGGGAACGAGCTTTGGACCGACTACCCCGCCGAGGTTGCCGCCGGGGACCTTCGAGACCGCCTCGAGGCCGCGACGCGCCGGCAGAAGCAACTGGCCGAGGAGCGGTTCGCCGGCCGCGGCGTGCCGGTGCTCGGGCCTTTGTGCCGTTGGCTGCTGACGGTGGGCGTGCTGGTCTGGTTCCCGATCGTGCAGCCGGTGGCGGCGATTCTGCTCTCGCCGGTCTCTACGGACGCCGGCCTGATCGACACCGCCTACCGCGTGGTGACGCTGCTTGGCGCGGGCCCGATATTGCAGTCGCTGGCGCTGGTGTCGATCTGGTTCGTGGCGTTGTGGCTGCTGCTGCGTGCCGGGGCGACGCGGAAAGTCCGCCGCCTGCTGGCCGGCGACGGCCGTGCCGACCCGGACACCCTCGCCGGCGAAGTCTACACCTGGCTCGACGCCCTGCTCTCCCCCCTGAAACAGCGCCTGGACCGCCTTGCCCGCCTGGAAGACCAAGTCACCACCCTCCGCACCACAATTGAAGACAAACGAGCGGCATAACTCAACGCCTCCCCCATGCCCCTCCCCCCCACTAATGCCAAATCGCTAATGCCTAATCGCTAATGGCCCCCATCAAGTCCCCCGCCAATAACGCCGACTTGAACCATAGGCCGCAGGATGTCGTCAGCATCTTGCCCTCACGCCCGGGAGTGGGCGTCGGACGCGTCATGAGCCAGGTGCACCCAACCCATATCGACGACCAGGGCCCGCCGGACGACATCCGGCGGCTGGACGAGGAGCTTTCCGGGGTGAAGGACCACCTGCCGGAGATCGACCTGTTGCAGCAGCGGCTGCACAGCCTGGAGGGGGAGGTCACGCTGCTGCGCAAGCGTGACGAGCAGTTGAAGTGCTTCATGTCGCAGGTGGACGAGGAGATGCGTCTGGCCGCGAGGCTGCAGCGGGACTTTTTGCCCAAGCAGGTGCCGGAGGTGGGCCGGGCGCGGTTTCACACCGTCTTCCGACCGGCGGGGTACGTCTCGGGGGACTTGTACGACATCTGCCGGCTCGACGAGCACCACGTCGGCTTCTACATGGCCGACGCCGTCGGCCACGGCATGCCGGCCGCACTCCTGACGATGTTCATGAAGAACGCCCTGACGACCAAAGAGATCATGCCGGCCGGCTACCGCCTGCTGCCGCCCTCGGAGACCATCGCCCGCCTCAATGCGATCCTGGTGAACCAGCACCTGTCCAGCGCACACTTCGCCACGGCCGTCTACGGCGTGCTGAACACGCAGACGCTCGAAGGCACCTTCGCCCGCGCCGGCCACCCGGACCCCGTCCTGATGCGCGCCGACGGCGACATGACCGAACTCGTCGGCGACGGCGGCCTGCTGGGCATCTTCCCCGACGACGACTTCGCCGAAGTCCACTTCAAACTCGAACCCGGCGACAAACTGATGGTCTACACCGACGGCATCGAAGTCGCACTCGGCGGCGACGGCGACACCCTCGACGTCTACCGCTGGAAGACCGACGTCGCCGAACGAAAACACCTCCCGGCCGGGAAGTTCCTCGACAGCCTCGTCGAACTCGTCGACTCCAAAGCAGGCTCACTGGCACCCCGCGACGACCTGACCATCATCATGATCGAAGCCCAGTAGCCCGACACCCTCAGCAGCCACAACGGCCAGCGGGCGCGTAAACCGGCCGAGAATGCCTTGGGCAAGCCGAAGCAAAGCGTCGAGTCACCTGCCAGACCTCCGGCGGCCGGGCTCAGGCCGGCTACTTCGGGCACTACGGCCACACCCGACAGGCTGGGTGACGCCGCTCTAAGGGCGTTCGGCGGGTGGCTTCTGGCGGTCATCCGCAGGTGCCGGACGCGTTGAAGGTGTGCTCGGTTCCACTCCGGCTTGCGGGCTTGCCGACGGCGGAGCCGTCGAGGAAGGCGTGCTTTCTGGGACCACCGGCTGCAGTCGCGCCGGCGACGGCGGAGGGACGCCATCCGCTGCACCGGCCGGGGAAGGAACCCTCGGCATCTCCCGGCCACGCAGGACGAGCACCACCTGCATCCGGTCCTGGCGTTCCACATGGCCACCCGGCCGGCGGCCATCCGGCAGAACGTCCGCCGACCGGCCGAGGTCTCGTTTCTCCGGCCCGTCGGGCATTGCGGCGTCCACGTCCGCACGGGCCCGTCGGCCTTCGGGCAGTAGTGCCTGCGAAGGCGCTCGGGCGTCACCTGCTGAATTCCCGGCCAGCGGGCGTCTCGCCGCCGGCTCGTCGCTTCGGGCCGAGTCGGCCCGGGGAACCGCCGCCTGGGCCGACCTCTGCCCATCTTGCCCGGCTTGCTGGTCGCTCTGCTGGTCGCTTTGCCTTTCCGGCAGCGAAGTGGTCTGCCTGGCGGGGAGTTCGTACGCCGCCGACTGGTTCGCCCCCGGCATGTTCATCGCCGCCACGAGCCGACGCGCCGAAGCTTCGTCCAGTTCGTCGATCACAAGGCCGGCCTGCGGTGCCGTCTGCTTGAAATCCTGCAAAACACGGTGCTTTTGCGACACTTCCGCCTTTTCCTCGGCCTCCTGCGCCGCAGCCGCCGCAGGCAGGGCCCGGGCCGTGATGCTGTTCTGCGCAAGGTAGTTCGAGACGTTCAACGCCGCCAGACTCGGGTCGTCCGCGGTCACCACCACCAGCATCTGCTGCCCGACCCAACCGCCGGTGCCGGTGCCGGTGCCCTGATCGCCGTCGTCGCCGGTTACGCGTAAAGCCTCGCCGGCCCGCGGCATCGCGCGAGCCTGAGCCAGCGCATCCACCGCCGCCGTATCCACCGCAGCCGTATCCACCGCAGCCGCATCCACCGCAGCCGCATCTGCCGCCAGCGCATCGTCAGGCGCGTCGGGCTCCGTCGGCAGGCGGGCGAAGGCGTCGGCGTCCGCCTCAGGCTGGGGGGCCGTGGGCCCGCTCGGCGGCATGAGGAAGCTGTCTCTGGCGTCGAATACCCCGGGCCCCGCCGACGGGTTCGCACCCGCCAAACGCTCGCCCGCCGCAAGCTCGTCTGCCGCAAGCTCGTCTGCCGCACGCTCGCCCGCCGCAAGCTCGTCTGCGTCGCCGCCCGTCTCGCCGCCCGGCTCGCCGCCGCCTGCTTCTCGTCCCGAACCGGCCATCGCACCTCGCCGCAGCGTCACGTCCCCGGCAACCACTTCGCCACGGGCGGTCGCCTCATCCTCCACACCGACGACCTCGCCATTTTCGCGATTTTCCTCAAGCTCAAGCTCGTTTTCACCCTCGTCCAGAAGCCGTATCGGCTCGTGCGGCTCGTCCTCGGACAGCGCCACCTGCGTCCCGGCCGGCGGGTCGCCCACCATCACCACCACCACCACGCCCAGCGTCAACGCCAGCACCAGAACCGCCGCCACGGCCATCAGCGGGAAGCCACCGCCACGGCCGCCGGCCGCCTCCGCTTCAATGCTCCCGTCCAGCAATGCAGACCGCTCCAGCGACACCTGCGCCGTCTCGAAAACGTCCGCCGGGGCCTCGGCCACGGGCAGCTCCTGCACCAGCTTCCGGCCCGCCTGCAAGTCCGCCAGAAGCTGCCGATGACGCGGATTCTGCCTCAGGTGCTGCTCGATCTCCGCAGCCCCGGCCTCGTCCAAATCGCCCTCCACAAAGGCGTTCAGCTTCGCTTCGATGTCCTCGCTGCTGTTTGCCATCAGTCTTCCTTCGGACACCCCTGCTCACCACGCTCACCGCACCGTCTACCGCACCGCCTCCGGCCCGAGCTGCTGCCGCAACTGGTCCCGCAACGCCAATCTTGCCCGAAAAAGCCGACTTTTCAGCGTTCCCAGCGGCATTTCCAGCATCTCGGCGATCTGCTTGTAGTCGAACCCTTCGATGTCACGCATCACCAGAAGTGCCCGGTACTCCGCGTCCAGCCGGCCAAGGGCCGCCAGCACGCCCGCATGCCGCTCGCGGTCCTCCATCGCCACATGCGGGGCCGGCTCACGCCTCTGCTCGTGCAGGTCCGCCTGCCCGTTGCTGCCGCCCGTACCGCCGGCGGCCCCATCGAGCGAGAACGTCCTTCGACGCTGCACCTTGCGCAACTGGCTCACCGCCTGGTTGATCGCAACGCGGAACAGCCACGTGTAAAAGCCCGATTCTCCCCGGAATTGCTCGATTTTCTCCAGCCCCCGGCAGAACGCCTCCTGCGTGATCTCCCGCGCCTCCTCCGCGTCCCCAACCGTCCGGAGCACCGCGTTGTACAGCCGGTCCTGGTACAGAAGCACCAGCCGCCCGTACGCCCCACGGTCCCCGGCTTGGGCCCGCACCACCAGCGCCGACTCCTCCTCCGCCTGCACCCCGGCCGGCGGGCTTGCTGCTTTGGCGCTGCTCGCTCGGGCATGACGCATCGCCGGACACTCGTCTTTCGACGCCGATCGCGCTGTAAAGTTCCCGTGAAAATCCGGCCCGAGGTTCCGTCCTCCGACCCGCCGCCGCATCCTGCCAACCCCATCCCGACCCGTCAACTTATCGGACCTGAACCCCCCCGCCATAACCCTGCCGCACGTCCACTTTCCGCCACCACCTGTCCAAAAAAAACCCACCCCAAGCCACCCCATGTCCACCAAAAAACCATCGGACGTCCACCCCATGTCCAAGTGTGTCCACCCCACCCGACCCCAAGTCCACCACCCCACCAAAAACGTAGCATGGGCTTCCAGCCCATCCAAAAAAGCAATGCCCAAGCCGCCCACACCACCCCCCGCCCGCACCCGACCCGCGGTGGTAAACTCTCTCGCGACGTGCCTACCGGAACGCTCAACGCCATCCTCAAACAGGCCGGGCCAAATGAGGTCGCTATGAAATACGTCTACATCATGGAACAAGCCCCCGACGGCAGCTACTCGGCCTACGTCCCGGACCTCCCCGGCTGCACCAGTTGCGGCGATACGCCGGACGAACTCCACGCCAACCTCCGCGAAGCCGTCGACCTCTACCTCGACGACCTCAAAGCCGCCGGCGAACCGTTCCCGAAACCCACCACCACCGCCGGCCACGTCGAAGCCGCGTGACCCGCTCCAGTCGGTGCTCCGCCAGGCCGGGCTCAAGCGAGGTTAGCCATGCGATACGCCGTGATCATCGAACCCGCCGACGACGGCAGCTACTCCTGCTACGTGCCGGACCTCCCCGGCTGCATCAGCTGCGGCGACACCGCCGAAGAAGCCACCCGCCTCATCCGCGAAGCGATCGACCTGCACATCGAAGCAATGCGCGAAACCGGGGAACCCGTCCCGCCGCCGCGGTCGCAGGTGACGCACGTGGACGCGGCATGAGGCTCGCCGACGACGCCAAGACCGACTCGCTCTACATCCACCTGAGCGACACCCCGGCCGCCGGCGAACGCGTAT
>JBHJOM010000100.1:0-4663 GCA_050329715.1 Phycisphaerae bacterium | reverse complement strand
GCCGCGTACGCCTATACGGACGACTTCTACGGGCGTCTGGACTCAGCGTGCGTTCGTACCGCTGACGCGCAAACCCCGAACGATTGCGGCCGCACAATTGAGGCCGGCGGTCGCACGGTCAGAGTGTCCTGCCATCACCTCGTGACAAGGCACCGAAGGTGAACCCGCGTTTCCGAAGGTCGTCGAGGAAGGAATCAATGTCGTCTATCTGCCTACCTTCAAAGCCAATTGGCGGAGTTGGGCCGCGGGCAGCGAGTCGCTCCACGTCCTTTTGGTTGAGGGTACCAGACGGCAAGACGATACTGACGAACACTCTTCCGTCATGTTGCCGTATTATGAATAAATCGCCGTTCCACATAGTGCTGGCCAATCATTAAAACATAGTCTACAACTCACAAATCTACTCGGACGTCTAAGTTGCCCTGGCGGGACGGCGGTTGCGCCTGGCTCCCGGTACCGTCGCTAATTGGCGCAAGAGCTTTTAGCGCCTTGACCGCGATGAGAGATCGCTCGGGGTTACTCGTATCAAGCTGCTGCATTACAATCTGAGCCATTTCAGTACGATGCCGCATTTCGTCTTTCATTGCCGACCGCTTACCCCAAGCACGTATCAACAGTGCAGTCAAACCGACGATGAGCACGACGGCGAAGCCTGTTGCCAACCAGAACGCGATTAGCCACCGCTCAGAAGTTGAATTTGCGTGATCTCGTTCGGCCCGCATGTTTTCGAACTCAGCCGTTGTCCGTCGAGCTTCACCGACAGCCTCACGTAGTGTCGCTGCTTCGACGTGGAACTCCTGTCGATCAAGGTCAAGTTGCTGTCGGTCATGAATCAGTTCGTCTTCGTGCTGTCTTGTCCTCGACTCCCGCTCCGCCAGTTGGTGCTGGAACCTATCGAGTGCAGCCTCACGCTTATCCATTGTCTCTTCACGCTCTTGGTCAGTGAACGGCTTGCCTCCTTCAGCAGCAGCAAGCTGCGCGGTCAGTCTGTTGATTTGCTCCTCTTTCGCCCCGACTGCGTCTTCGAGAATCGATACACGGGCCTCAGCCTTAGCTAGAGCGTCTTCCATCGCACGAGCGCGACCGCGAGCCTCGTTATCGCCTTCCTCGCACCCGGTAAAGAGGAGCAGCATCGAGGTGATTACGAGGAGCCAGGCGTGCTTCATCCCCGACGGCCGCCCCGTCCTGCTGGAAGTGACATCTGTAACCAATATCCCTGTCTGTATCATCTAGTTGACGATCTATCTCCGGAAGCGATAAGTCAAGCTTCTTGCATCGTCTTGTGCAGCTGGTTGATTCCTGCGCAGGCCTTTTCTTGGTCGAAGGACTCAAACATGGGGAACCCTGACTGGAAGAACACACTCGCCGCCGCCGCGACCGACAAAGCTGCCGGGCGGATCATGGGCTGGCAGAGCATCGAGCATGCCGGCCACGCGCAGCTCGTCACGGCGGCGCTGGCCGCCTTCGGCGACGACCCGCGGGGGCTGTTCGTCGTGGAGGTGTCGCCGCCGGCCGGGGCAGTACCTCGGCCGGACCTGGTCCTCTGCCACCCGGAGGTCGGCTGCCTCGTCGTGGAGTGCAAGGGCGTGCCGCTGCCGGCCGACACGCTCTTCGACAACGCCTTCTGGTCTCTTTTTGTATTCTGCCAGCAGGTGCTGTGCGTCGTGCCCCGTCTGCGGCGATGCCGGTCGCGTGAGCAACCGCGGCTACGACTTCACCCTGACGTGCGAAGCCTGCGGCGGCGAGTCGCTGGTACACCGGAACGTGCCGCTGACGTGAAAACCTCAGCCGTTGCACCGTCACAGAAGCCCTGACACGCCCCGACGGTCTGAGCGCAAGCATCATCCGCCATTCGATGTGAAAAGGCCCCCTCAAGGGAAATCCCTTGCACACACTTTTCACTACGAACAAGCGATGCGTAAGTGACCATCCTGGATCGACTTACGTGGCCGACCTCATTCGCCCCCAAACGCAACAGACCCGGCACGTCGTGCCGGGTCTGGGTCAGAGGGTCTCGCCGATGCCGACGCGGTTCTACCTGGCGTCGCGTTCCAGCTTGGGCAGGAACTCATCGAACGGCGGCGGGATCGGCTTCCCGCCGCGGTGGAACCCGGTGGCGATCGCCCGGCACGCCATGTTGCGTTCGATACGCAGCGTCTCGGCGATGTTGCAGACCGTCCGGCCGGCCAGGTGCATCTCGTACGCCTGCTCCACGTAGTCCTGGTAGCTCCGCTGGTTCCGCCGGCGGGCCCGGCGTGCGAACCTGTCGGCGAGGCCGGGAACCGGCCGGCCGTTCTGCTCGCAGTCCTCCGTGATCGCCCGGGCCACCGTCACGGTGGAGATGTCAAGGCGGCTTGCGATCTGCTTCATGTCCAGCTGCACTTCGTTGAACAGCCTCACGATCTCCGCGGCATGCCTGATCCGCGTCGATGGGTTCGGCGTGAAGGGCATGTGGAACAGCTCGGCGGTCGCAGGGGCCTCGTGGCTTTGTCCGCCGAGCATCGCGAGCATCGCCCGGATCGGGTCGGCGTTGAACTCGCCACGCAGCCACTTGTGCCGGCCGTTGGTTCCGCCCGGGTGGCAGGTCACCCGCCCGCCGGTCAGCGCCCGGACGATCCGCGTCAGGTTGGCCCCGGCAGCGCGGTCGTTGATGGACGCGGCGTCTTCCACCGTCCTGACCAGGTCGTTGATCATCTCCTCGACCAGCTCGACGCCGGGCGGTGCGATGACCTCGCCGGACCGTCGCTGGACCAGGGCCGCCAGCTCCTTGCGTATGCGTTCGGCCTCTTCACGCAGCCCGGCGGCGATCTCCAGGTTCGCTCGCCGGTCCTCCTCCGAAAGGGCCACGGTCCGCAGTACGTCACGGGCCTGGGCGGAGGTGGCCTTCACGCGGGCTTCGAGTTGCTTCTGGCGTTGGGCCTGCTCCCCCTCCTTCAGCTCGCGGGCCTGCTGTTCCCTGGACAAGCGGAGGCACGCCTCGGCCACCAGCCGGGGCAGGTCCGGCTGCGTCTGGAGGATCTCAAAGGCGGCCAGCGAGAACGCCGGCACGACCCGGTGAAACGGCAGTGTCGCCGGCAGGTACGGCCGGTCGGAGATGTGACAGTCCGGGCAGTAGAAGCTGATCTGGCCGCCGGGCCGGATCACCAGCGGGCGGTCGTGCTCCGGGCACCAGAGGATGTCCTTGAAACAGTGGTGAAGCTGAAACCGCTTTCGGTCCGGCCTCTGCGGCCGGCCGGTCGGGTGGGCCTGGTGGCGGTCGCAGATCGCCCGGGCCCGCGTTACCAGCTCGTCCTCCACGATCCGAAGCTGCGGGTGCGGCACGTCGACCGGGATCTCCTCGCGGTGGGTGATCATCTGCTCGCCCGTCTGCTCGTCGATCTCGGTCTCGTGCAGCCCGAAGAGGATGCGGCCGCGGTAGGAATCGTCACGCAGGATCCGCTGGATCATCTGCTTGTTCCACCGCTTGCCGCCGTTCGGCGGGGCGACGTCGCGGTTCTGGAGGCGACGGATGATCTCAAGGTGCGTCAGTTCATCGTCCGCCTTCCACCGGTAGATCGACCGCACGACCTCCGCGGTCGACTCGTCGATCGCCCGAACCAGTTGCGGGTTCCCCTTCTTGTTCAACGCACCGTTGGGCACGCCCGTGTACCCGTAGGGAATCGGCCCCACCACGACGCCCTGGGACGCCATGTGACGCAGCGACGACTGGATGTGCCTGGCCTGGATCTTGGTGACGACGCTGTTGACCATCGACAAGGTCTGGCTCATGAAGTCAAACCCGTCTGCCTGCGAATCCAGCCCGTCGGCCACGAAGATGCAGCGGATGCCCAACTTGATGAAGTTTTTGTTGATCGTCTGCAGCCCCGACACCGAGGCGCGGCTCAGGCGACTGAGGTTAAAGCAGATGAGCGTGTCGAAACGGCCTTCCGCCGCCGCCGTCACCAGACGCCCAAGGCCGGGCCGTGCCATCGTCCGGCCGGTCACCCCCTCGTCGATGAAGATCAGCTCCTCGGGCACGGCCAGCTGCAACTGCCTTGCCCGCTCCTGGCACGCCGCGACCTGCGCCTCGGTCGACTGCTGCATGTCGGTGGAGAAGCGGGTGTAGATCGCCGCCGTCTTCCGGCGGAGCCTGTCCGACGGCCGCCGCCTGCCGTGCCGCCGCTCCTGCGACGACAGCAGTCCAGAGGCACCGCCCCCGCCGTCACCAATACCCCATCACGATGGCGGTCATTGTCGTCGCCCTCGACTCCGGCACCGCCGGCACGACCGACGTCGCCAGACGCGTCGCGTCTATGAACCGAACCCTCCCCCGACCCGCTCAACCTGGCCCCGTTTAGGCCCGGTTCCACCCGTGAAGGCGCGTCCGAAGCGGCGATCAGCCGGCCGACGTCGGTTGACGGTAAGTGCAGCGGCGAGGGAGATTCACGAGCAGAATCGCGACTTTCCGGGCAATCCGGCAACCCCGGCAGCGGGAGGGCGAGACTCCAGTCGAGCCGGTGGCCGAAGGCCATACGCGGGTTGTGGCGGCTCACCGGGGAGAATGTGGCTTTCGCCGACGTATCGGCTGGAGCCTCGCCCTCCCGGCGGCCGGCCTCGCCTTCCCGGACACCGTCTCGCCCGCGCGAACACCGGCTCGCCGGCCCGGCTTCGGCTGCCTCGCCAT
>JBHJOM010000099.1:0-11238 GCA_050329715.1 Phycisphaerae bacterium | reverse complement strand
AGGCCCGCGAGGCGGCCCGTAAGGCACGCGAGCTCACCCGCCGCAAGTCCGGCCTGGACGGCGGCAGTCTGCCCGGCAAACTCGCCGACTGCCGAAGCAAGGACAACGAAATCACCGAGCTGTTCCTGGTGGAAGGTGACTCCGCCGGCGGCAGCGCCAAACAGGGCCGAGACAGCCAGGTGCAGGCCATCCTGGCACTCCGCGGCAAGTTGCTGAACGTGGAGAAGGCCAACCTCGTGAAGATGCTGGGGCACGAGGAAATTCGAACGATCATCAGTGCCCTGGGCTGCGGCATCCGCGACGACTTTGACCTGGCCAAGCGTCGCTACGGCAAGCTCATCATCATGACCGACGCCGACGTGGACGGCAGCCATATTCGCACGCTGCTCTTGACGTTCTTCTTCCGGCACATGGCACCGCTGATTGCAGACGGCCGGGTGTACGTCGCCCAGCCGCCGCTGTACCAGGTGACGCAACGCCGCAAGGTGGAGTACGTGCTGAACGACCGCCGCATGCGGGAGATTACGATCAGCAACGGGCTGGACCAGACGACGCTGATCATCCGGGACGACGAGGGCAACGAAGTCCGCCGGCTGACGAAGGAAGAGGTCGTGGAGCTGGTGCCGGTGCTCAACCGGCTCGAGGACATGGTGCGGACGCTCGGCCGACGGGGCATCGACTTCGCGCGGGTGCTGAACGAGCGGACGGCACACGGGCAGGAGGGGTTGCCTTACGTGCGTGTGATTGTGGACGGTGAGGAGAAGTTCTTCTTCAGCACGGCCGACCGCGACGCATTCCTGGCCAGCAACGACCTGGCCGTGGAAGAGACCGACCTCCCGGCCGACCAGGCGAACGGACAGGCCAACGGGCAAACCAACGGCCAGCACCGCGCCCGCCTGCAGAAGAACGTGGAGCTGCACGAGGTGAAGGACTCGGCCGCGATCTTCGCGCGGATGCTGGAGTTCGGCATCGACGTGGACGACTACTTCATCACGCAGGAGGAGAGCATCTCCGGCGAGAAGCTGCCGACGAAGTACGCACTTCAGCAGGAGAGCCACGTGCTGGACGTGCCGGGCGTGGCGGGGATCCTCCCGGCGATCGACAAACTGGGCCGGCAGGGCGTGCAGATCAAGCGGTTCAAGGGCCTTGGCGAAATGAACGCCGAGGAACTATGGGACACGACCCTGGACCCGACCCGCCGCCTGCTGCTGCGTGTGACCCTGGAAGAAGCCGGCGAAGCCGAGCGATTGTTTAGTGTGCTGATGGGCGAAGACGTGGAAAAACGCCGCCAGTACATCGAAGACCACGCTTTGGAAGTGAAGAACCTGGACGTGTGACCCGGCACGCCCCGCTTGGGCACGCCCCGCTTCAGCGGTGCGTGTCTACTCCGGGCAGACTCTTTTGCCATGGGCAAGTCCGTACGTCGCTCGACTCATTCCCCCGTCAACCAGTATTGGAACGGTCGTCACCGCTTCGAGCACTGGTACGTCTCGAACCAGGTTTACTTCATCACGGCGCGCACGCGCGACCGGGCTGGCACCTTCAGGTCCGAAGAGGCAAAGCAAATCTTCTGGGACCGCTTTGAGCACTACACGAAGCAGAACGACTTCGTCCCGTGGATCTGCTCGCTCGTCGATAACCACTACCACGTCCTGGGCTACCTTCGCAAAGCTGAGGGGCTTCCGATGCTCATGCAGCGTCTGCACGGGTCCGTGGCCAAGCTCGTCAATGACACGCTCGAGGAACGGCACCTGCCCTTCTGGAGCGAGAAGAAGGGCAAGGAGTATTTCGACGGTTGTATTCGCAGTGAAAAACAGTGCAGACGTGCTTGCCGCTACACCCTCCTGCAAGGGGTTCAAACGGCTGCGTGCGACGTGGGGAAGTCTACCGTCACACGAGGGTCTACATTGATGTGGACCGCGGGGTGAGGCGTGCGCTGGAGTTGAACGCGTTTATGACGGGGGTGAGGTATCTGAGGTACTTAAGAAACCGTGGGCGCGGCGACACGCACCGCTGAAGCGGGGCGTGCCAGGTGGTACACTGGCGGGCATGCTCGATGAATCGTTCGCCAAGTGGTGGTTGGGGCGGGTGCAGCCTTATGTGGACGTGCCGGACGAAAAGCTCTCGGCGGAGCGGGAGGGCGTGAAGCGCCAGCAGGAGTTCAACAACCATTACGAGCAACTGCTCACGCAGGCGGTCTTGCCGAGCGTGGAGCGGCTGACGCAGTTGCTTCGCAAGCAGCGGGTGGTGCACCGGGTGAGTACGTGGGGCAACCAGTTGTCCATCCGGGTGCACCTGGCGTGGCGGTGGGGGGAGTTGATCATCGCGCAGAGCCACGAGGACGCGGTGACGTTCGAGCACCACATCGTGACGGAGGGTGAGAAGCGCGGCGAGGACACGAGCGAGGACCACAGCCACCAGTATGACCTGCGCGACCCGATCCCCGGTGCCGTGGCGATCAACGAGTTGTACTTCTTCCTCGGCCGAATGGCCCAGGACCTGGTGGAGCCGGAAGACGAGCCGGAATTGCCGCCGGGCGAGCAGGAGCCGGGCGCCTAAGCTCGGGTGAGCCCATGAGCGAAACGCTTCAGCACATCATCGTCCTGTCCGCCGCGGCGGCGTGCCTGGGGTACGTCGGGTTCCAGGTGACGCGGACGCTGGTGACGGGCAAGGGCAAGGCTGGCAGCTGCTGCGCCAAGGGGTGTGACGCGGTGAAGGCGGAGGCGGAGGCGACCGCCAAGCAGCCGCAGGGGCGGGGTACGCATTTCATACCGAGTGACGCGTTGCGGCGGCGTTGAGCGGCGGGCGTTTCCTTGCGGCTACGCCGACTTCGGCGGCTCGGCCACGAGCCTCCGGCAAATGCTTTCAAGCTGCTGGATCTGCACGGTCGCGTCTTCGATGCTGGCGGTGGCGTCCAGTGCCTTGATGGCCTCGCAGGCGACTTCCGTCAGCGTCGGGTAGCCGTAGTTCGTGCCGCTGCCCTTGAGGCTCACGCACAGGTTGCGCACGGCCTCGACGTTCTTCTTTTCCGTGGCGACGGCCAGTTGTGTAACGAGCTGGCGGACGTTGGAGACGTATTCGTCGAGGAGTGGCTGCATGCCGCTTTCGGTGTCCATGTTGGAATGGATCGGTGCCTCCCCGGCACTCCCGCCGAGCCAGCCGCTGAGCATGGAGAGGATCCTGGCGGGCTGGTAGGGCTTGGAGATGATGCCGACGGCACCGGCCGCCTGGGCCAGCTTGAGCCGCGAGGGGGTGGTCTCGGCCGTGACGAGCGCGATGGTGCCTGTGAAGCCGGCTTCGCGCAGTTTCTGTATGACGGTTTCGCCTTCCTCCTCGGCCAGGATCAGGTCGCAGAGGATCACGTCGAACGTCTGCTGCTTGATCAGTGCCAGGGCCTCGACGGACGTCGCGCAGGAGACGAGCGTGATGGCGGTGTCGCGGAGGTGGTGCTTGAGGAGTCGGCGGTCCATCTCCTGGTCGTCAATATGCAGGACGGCCCCGGCGAGCTTGCCCGCGTCGATGGATTCGCTGTCGTCGACGCTGGTCCAGTCGTTGGGGTCGAGGTAGAGCTTCGGGAAGATCGGTGCGTTGAACTTGACGCCGATCTGGTGCCAGGTTCCGCCGACGTGAGAGCAGTGCATCACGCGCCCCTGGATGACGTCCTCACCGCCGAGGCGGCGTTTGAGAACGACCGCACAGTGCGTCCCGTTGTGCAGGAAGCCGGTGTTAAGAAACGCCATGCCGCCTGAACTGAGATTGCGTGTTGCGACGACCTTAAGGCTGTTGGACCCGCCCGGATGGCTGATGCGCACCGGCACGCCGGTCCGGCGGAAGTTGGCCCGCGCGCAGCGTCGCCGGTTTGCGGCCTGCGGGTTAGCCTGGTCGTGCTCGTCGAGGCGATTGAGCAACGCCTCGAGATGCGCGTCCGGGCTGGAGTTACGACTTTGATGTTCTTCCCGTCGGCGAGCCATGTCCGTCCCTTGTTACTTCTAGGTAGTAGAAGAATCGGCCAAGGACGGACGCGGGATGAGATGACAAAAGCGAAACCGTTCGGGCTGTACGGGCCGGGCGAACTTCGCCGGTTTTCGGTCGCGCCGCGGCTAAGCCAGGCTGCTTCGGCACTTGAGGACGGGCGGCCCGAAGGGCATCAGCCGCCGGCGATGGCCGGGACGATGCTGACCTCGTCATTATCGGCCACAGGCGTTTCCAGGTTGTCCAGGAAGCGGATGTCTTCGTCGTTCAGGTAGACGTTGACGTAGCGGTTGAGCCGGCCCGGCTCCTTAAAGAGGCGTTGCTCAATACCGGGAGCCTGCTGCTGCAGGTTGTCGAGTACGCCGGCGACGGTCGACCCTTCGACGGGTACGACGTCCGCGCCGTTGGTGAAGCTGCGAAGCGGGGCGGGAATGCGAACCTTAACGGGCATGATGCAAGTCCAGTAAGAAACAAGATTGAATGCGAAGCCTTACGGTCGGCCGGTGTCAGTCGCCGAATTTCAGTGCTCCATCGGCCGGGTCGGTGGAGAGTTGTTCGAGGAGCGACTTGATGGACCGGCTGTTCGCCTTGACGGTCGTCTGCCCCCATTGGATCTGCCGCTTGTTGTCTTCGGGCTTGGCGATCAACTCATGGTAGACCTTTGCCTCGCCAGCCTGCATGTGCTGCTGGAGCATCGTCAGGACCTGCTGCCGTGCCTGCGGGTTGGCCGAGCCTTGCCAGCTACGAATGCGTGCCGCCAGGGTCTTCATCGCGTCGTCGCTTTCCCAGCCGGCGCGGTGTCGGGCTTCAAAATCCGACAGCCAGAGCCTGAAGACCGGCGGTGCGTCCGGCAGCGAGCTCAACATCGCTTCCCGAAAGCGCATCGTCGGCGTGACGAGCATCTCCACCCCGGCCACACGCTCTGCCCACTGCTGGTTCACCTGCGGTACCTGGTCTTCAGTCACCTGACGCAGAATCGAGTCGAGCTGTCTCTCCTGCCCCAGGCTCGGGTGCGGCGTGTAACGTGCCGGCTCCGACACGATCCGAGCGGCAAGCCGCTGCTCGGCCTCGGAGAGGGGTGCCCTCAAGGCACCGGACAACTGCCACTTGATGTACCCGTCCACCGACGGATTGCGGTCGAGCCGGCGGCCCAGGTAAGTCAGCACCTGCTCGTTCGTCACGCCGGCGGGCGGCTCCTCGAAGTAGTCGGCCTCGGTCCGAGGCAAACTCGGCGGACGGCCAGACGCCGCGGCCTTGAATTCCTCCGCCAACGCCGTCACGGCGTCCTTCAGCACCGACGCTTCGCCGTCGGCCTTCTGCTGCGAGCGCGATTGCGACTGCGCGTTGGCCGCCGGGACCGAGCCGGCCAGCAACACGGTCAACACCGCGAAGCTGAGCGTCGTGAAGCGGAGCCCGGTGAACACCAGGGCAGCCGGCGGAAGAAGGGCGTACTTCATGATCGGTTCACCGTCCGTTCTAAGGAATCAGCGATACGGGCTGAGCCAGGGTCGTACTGCTTGCAGCACCAGAGGCGATCGAGTTCGGCGAATTGAGAATCTTGACGAGGTACTCGATCTGCCTGTGGGAGATGTCGTGCCCGCAGGCCGTCTCCCACTTCAGGGCACCCGTGTTGCTGCCGCGTACGAGGTTGGCCCGGGTATAGACGACGACGGTGGGCAGGTGACGAATGCGGAGTAGCTGCTGGCTGAGCGAGCCGATCTCACTCGGTTCGGCGGTGGCCGCCCAAGCGTGCATACGGATCTGCACTTCATTCAGCCGGCGATTCGCCCTCCAGCCGGCGACGTTGCTCCGGGTGATTGCGTCCTGTATCGCCAGGAAGAACGTCGCCGGCTCGTCGGGCAGGCGGGCCAGGAGGGCATCGCGGTAATACGCGATGGGCTCGGCCTGCGCCGCGGCGGCTTCGACCCGCTGCTTCCACTGCGCATTGATCGCGGCCAACGGATCGATGCCGCGGCCGCGGATCAGTTGCTGCATCTGGGCGTGATTGCCGACGCTCGGATGCTTCGGGTAGGCCGCCGGCGTCGATGCCAGCCTTCGAAGCGCCTTGAGGTCGTCGGGCGAGAGCGGGTCGGTCAGGGCACCGAGCAGTTGGAGCTTCACGTAGGCGTCGGCGGACTCGTTGCGGTCGAGGCGGCGGGCCAGTAGGCCAAGCAGCGTGTCGTTGGTCACGCCGACGGGCAGGTCCGTGAAGTAATTCGGCGTAGTTCGCGCAAGGGCAGGCGGGTCGGCTTTGAGGCCCTCCCGGTACTCTTCGACGAGTTTGGCGATGTCATCGTCCAGCGGCCCCGCGGCGGCCAGGGGCACCGCCCACAAGCAGACCGCCAGTATGGGAACCAGCCGGAGAACCGGGCCGAGCAGCGTCCACCCCACGCGTCTTCGGATTGCGATCATGACGGCACTATACCCCAACGCCCGTGAGTTGCGGCGCGGAATGCGCGGGCGCTCGGCCCGCCGACGACCCGGCCTCTGCGTGCTCGGCCACGTGACGCTCGGCCACGTGACGCTCGAACGCGTCGAGCTTCGCGTCGATCACGTCGCCGAAGTCGAGGCGGCCGTCGAGGCACTCGATCGTCTTCATCCCGTTGCCCGTGATGCTGACGACGACCGACTCGTCCGCCTTGATCCGCCCCTGGTTGATGAGCTTGATGGTGCACGCCAGCGTCGTGCCGCCGGCCGGCTCGGTGAAGATGCCCTCGGTCCGGCCAAGGAGCTTGATGGCGTCGATGATCTCGTCGTCCGACGCGCACTCCGCCCAGCCGCCGGTGCTCGTGACGCTGTCGTAGACCCAAGGCCCGTCGGCCGGGTTGCCGATGGCGATGCTCTTGGCGATCGTTTTGGGCTTCTGCGGCCAGATTTCGTCGTCGCCGGCCTGAATCGCCTTGGCCACCGGGTTGCAGCCGGCGGCCTGGGCGCAGTGCATCTTGAACGGCTTGTCTTCAACGAGGCCGAGCTTCAGAAGCTCGCTGTAGCCCTTGTGGATCTTCGGCAGGATCGTGCCGCCGGCCGTCGGGCTCACCGTGTGGTCCGGCAGGCGCCAGCCGAGCTGCTCGGCGATCTCGAAGCCGAAGGTCTTGGCCCCCTCGGTGTAGTACGGCCGAAGGTTCACGTTCACGATGGCCCAGCCGAAGCGGTCGGCGATCTGCGTGCACAGGCGGTTCACGTCGTCGTAATTGCCGTTGATCCGCACGACGTTCGGCCCGTAGACGAGGCTGCCGACGACCTTCCCGGCTTCCAGGTCGTGCGGAATCATCACGTAGCACGGCAGCCCGGCGGCGGCGGAGTGCGCCGCCACGCTGTTGGCCAGGTTGCCCGTGCTGGCGCAGCCGATGGTGTCGAACCCGAACTCCAGCGCCTTGGTGATGGCCACGGAGACGACGCGCTCCTTGTAGCTGAACGTCGGGTAGTTGGCCGAGTCGTCCTTGATGTAGAGCGACTTGAGCCCGAGTTCCGCACCCAGGCGTTCGGCCTTGCGGAGCGGGGTGAAGCCGGAGAAGAGGCCGACGCGCGGTTCCCCGGCGACGGGCAGCAGGTCTTTGTATCGCCAGAGGCTTCGCGGGCCGGCGGCGATGCTCTGCCGGGTGACTTTGCCGCGCATGGTGTCGTAGTCGTACTCGACCTCGTAGGGGCCGAAACAGGCTTCGCAGATGTGCCTGGGGCTCACCGGAATGCGGTGGCCGCACGCTTTACAACGTAATCCTCGGATGAAGCTCATGGTTTCCTTCGCCGGCACCTGGGCCGGATGTCAAAACGAAAACGGCCTCTTCGGGTAGAAGAGGCTCGTCAGGCGGTCACTGTGGCCGCGGGCGGAGGCTCTTCTCATCTCCCCCGGCGAGCGACACGTGTCGCGGCCAGGCAGGAATTAGCACCGGTGTCGATCGTGGAACGGCGGGCAGGGTGGCTGCCTTATGTCCTCGAACTCGACCGGTTGCTGTGGCGTCATCGGGCCCGAACCCTCAGCCACTCTCGATAAGAAGCCAGATTGTCAGCGGGCTATTACAGCCCCCTGGTCGTCGGTCGTCAACTGTCGAAGACATTTCCGATTCGGCCGACATCGGCCGGCCATTTACGCCCGGCTACGTGTTGAGAACGATCGGATTGGTTGCCAAAAGACCGACGCTAGCGGTAGAACAGTGACTTCAGGGTGCTTCACAGGCCGTCGGAACCCTCTTTTTTTGCCCGCTTTGTTTGGCAAGGTCCGTCATTATGGCCGAGAGCCGGTACACGATCTTGGTCTGCGACGACTCACCGGAGCTTGTCAGCGGTATCACACGTCTGCTCCGCAAAGTGGGGTATGACGTTCTGGAAGCCTTTGACGGCGAGCAGGCGATTCAACTCCTGAAGGTCCGGGAGGTCGATGCGATGCTGCTGGACCTGCAGATGCCCAACATCGACGGCTTCGGCGTGCTGGACTATGTGCAGGAGCACCGCCAGTCGCTCCCGGTCATTTTGATGAGCGGTATGACGCCCGGCGAAATTCGCCGCGGCACCGGGGGGCTCAAGACCCACACGCTCCCGCCGCTCTTCTTCAAGCCGGTCAATTACAACCAGGTTCTCGACATTCTCGAGCTTCAGCTGGCCGGCAAAATGCCGCCACTTGCCGGTGGCCAGTAAAGCCGTGTTGTAGCCTGGTTGTAACCTGCGGCTGCGACACGATGCCGCTTCGGCACTGAATCTGTTGCATTTTCGGCCAGCCGGCTGTATCGAATGCATCGGCAACTGCGTAAGTCTGGCCCGCCGCCTTGGACGCCTCGGACCGACCCGCCGCGACGAAACAAGGAGCTGCGCGTGAGCCGGAAGATCCTCGTCTGTGACGACGCCCCGGACATCGTCCGAGATGTCGTCGAACTGCTGCTCGACCACGGATATGAGGTCCTGCAGGCCTTCGGCGGCAGAGAGGCGATCGAAACCCTCAAACGACAAGCGATCGACCTGCTCCTGCTCGACCTTCAGATGCCGAGCGTCGACGGCTTCGACGTCCTCGAATATGTGCAGGAGCACCGCCAGCACCTGCCGGTCATTCTCCTTTCCGGAATGCGACTCGACGACATCCAGTCCTCCATGCGCCGCCTCTCCAGCGGAACCCTCCCGCCGCTGCTGCTCAAGCCCGTCGACCCTGTCGAACTGCTCGACATGGTCGAACTCAAGCTCGAAGCCATCTGCTGAAGCAGCCTGAACAGGTCTGCACAAGTCTGCACCGTGCGGCCGGGACAATCCCGCCGTCGGGCGTCGACGCGGACGACTTCCGCGGCGATAATCCCGACGGCAGCCCATCGTGTATTGTCCGCCGGCAGCCGGCCGAAGCTTTGACCGCTTTCTGGAGGCCTGCACCATGGCTAAATCCACCGCCCGCTCCGCCGGTACGTCTGCGTCTGGTGTGTCCGCGCCTGCATCCACTGCGTCCGCCAAAACACGAGCCGCTGAAGCGGCACGTGCCAGGGCCAAGCCCGCCTTCCCCGCCACCATGCCGATGGGGCAGTTCCTCTTCGCCTACCTCGAGGCCAAGGGGGTTCGCCACAGCTTCGGCGTGCCGGGGGACTTTGCGCTGCCCACCTTCGCCTGGCTGGAGAAGTCGAACATCGAGTCGATCACGATGGTGCACGAGCCCGGCGCCGGATTCGCCGCGGACGCCTACGCGCGGCTCAACGGCATCGGGCTGGTGATGGTGACGTACTGCGTCGGCGGGCTGAACGTGCTCAACGCCATCGCCGGGGCGTACGCGGAGAAGAGCCCGGTCGTCGTCGTCTCCGGTGCCCCCGGCCGACGCGACCGCGAGACCGACCCGCTCCTGCACCACAAGGTCAAAACGTTCGACACCCAACGCCGCGTTTACGAGGAGGTGACCGTCGCCAACACCGTGCTGCTGGACGAAAACACCGCCGCCGGCGAGATCGTGCGCGTCGTCGAGGCGTGCCTGAAGCACAAGCGGCCGGTCTACATCGAGGTGCCGCACGACATGGTCGACCGCCCGATCCCCACGATCCAGCCCGAGGCGTACAAGCCGGCCGACGAGAGCGACCCCGAGGTGCTGGCCGCGGCCATCGAGGAAGTCGGCCAGATGCTCGCCAAGGCCAGGAAGCCGGTGATCCTCGCGGGCGTCGAGCTGCACCGCTACGGCTTGGCGGACGGCGTCGTGAAGCTCGCCGAGACGCTCAACATCCCCATCGCCGCGGACCTGCTCTCCAAGAGCACCGTCGCCGAGGCCCACCCGCTCTACCTGGGCGTCTACGGCGGCGCGATGAGCAGCGACGAGGCCACCCGCCAGTACGTCGAAACCGCTGACTGCGTGCTGATGCTCGGCAGTTTCATCACCGACATGAACCTGGGCATCTACACCGCCAAGCTCAACCGCAAGCACACCGCACTGATCACGACCGAGGAGTGCACCGTCGGCTACCACAAGTTCGACCAGGTGAAGTTCGACGACTTCCTCCGCGAAATCCAGAAGCTGAACGTGCCGGCCAAGCAGTTCAAGCACCCGAACCCGCCGACTGAACCCAAACCCCTGGCCAAGCACGAACTGCAGGAGCAGCTGACGATGCCCGAGGTGATGCGCATCGTCGGGCTGAACCTCGACGAGAACAGCTGCGTGGTGTCGGACGTCGGCGATGCGATCTTCGGGGCCGTGGGCATCCGCACGAACGCCCGGGCGGAGTTCGTCGCGCCGGCGTACTACCTCTCGATGGGCTTCGCCGTGCCGGCCGGCATCGGCGTCGAGAAGGCCAACGCCAAGCTCCGCGCGTTCGTGCTCGTGGGTGATGGTGCCTTCCAGATGACCGGCACCGAACTGGCCACCGCCATCCGTTGCGGAACACGCCCGATCGTCATCGTGCTCAACAACGACGGCTACGGCACCATGCGCCAGATTCGCGACGGCAGCTTCAACGTCATCAGCCGGTGGAACTACACGAAGATTGTCGAACTCTGCGGCGGCGGGGCCGAGGCGACCGTCGCCACGACCCGCGGCGAGCTGGACGGTGCCATCAAGGCCGCGTTGGGCTCGAACCGGCCTCGCGTGATCGAGGTGCGCGTCGACCGGAACGACCGCAGCCCGCAGCTTGCGCAGATGTCGGCGGAGCTGGCCCGGCTGCGAAACCCCGGCAAGAAGTAACTCTCGGTGCCGGTCATTTGCCGCCGAGGGACTTGAGGCCTGCCAGGCGCCGCTGCTGGTTGAGGTGCGTCATGGCTTCGGGTTCCTGCTGGAGGAAGCCGACGAGGCTGGCGGAGGTGACGCCGAGGCGGGCGGCG
>JBHJOM010000098.1:0-54206 GCA_050329715.1 Phycisphaerae bacterium | reverse complement strand
GTGAGGCGGCCCGGCATGCGGAACCGGCGGTTTTCTCGCCCGGCGAGCCGGCGTTTCAGAGTGTCGAGGCCATCCTGCTGAACCTCCCGGGCCGCGTAGCCGGCAAGGAACTGAGCCAGCTTCCCGAGCCGCTGCAGAGTGTGCTGGACAACGCGACGATGTCCCGCATCGCCGCCTACGCCGGGCAGAACCAGGACCAGTGGGTCCAGATGGTCCGGGCGTACCTGCAGGACTTGCGGGAGATGAACGTCGTCGTGCTGCCCGAGGACCAGCGGGCCCGGACGCTCGGCGATTCGATCATGGTCAAGGGCGTCGGACTCATCCCGGCGGACCAGACACGAAGCCCCGCCATGACCGACGACCTTCGCCGCCTCACCCAGCCGGCCGCCCAGGCGATTTTCCCCAGCACGATCTGGCCCAAGGTGCTCTCGCTGACCCTGGCCGTCGTCGAGCCGACGCACGTGTACGACGAACCGGCGACCACCCGCGCCCGCAACCGGGCGGCCGAGGTCGTGCCCTTCTCCGAGGGGCTGGTCCAGTACAGCCGGCTTCAGACGATCGTCAACGAAGGTGAAGTGGACGAGCGGGACTTTCGCCTGCTCCGTGCCGAACAGGCGGCGTTCCTGCGGAAAGTCGGCGGGACGTGGCGGCACTGGCTGGGCCTGACGGCCGGCGTGCTGCTGCTGGCCGGGGCGCTGGCGGTTTACGCGGCACGGTTCAAGCCGCGGATCGTCCAGAACCATGCCCGGGCGGCCGGGCTGGTGGGGTTGCTGCTGAGCATGCTGCTGGTGTCGATGCTGGCGGCGGTCGGTTCGGGGCCGTTGTACCTGTTCGCCGCCGGGCCGGTCGCGCTGGTGGCGATGATCCTGGCGATCGCCTACGACCAGCGGTTTGCACTGGGCGTCGCTACGATTCATGCCGCTTTGACGACGCTGGCGTTGAACCAGAACATCGGCCTGCTGCTGGTGATGGCCGCTGGGCTCGTCACGGCCTGCCTGCTGCTGGACGACGTGCGGACGCGTAGCAAGCTGATCGAAGTCGGCGGTGCCTCGGCCGGGGCGATGATGGCCGCGACCTTCGCCGTCGGGCTCCTCGGTGCCGACCCGCTGTCGTTCGTGCTCCAGGACGCGATGTACGCCGGCGTCGGCGGGCTTGCCGCCGGGTTTGTGGTCCTGGGCGTGCTGCCGTTCATCGAACGGGCCTTTCGCATCACCACGAGCATGACGCTGCTGGAACTGGCGGACGCCAGCCACCCGCTCCTCCGACGCCTGAGCCTGGAAGCCCCCGGCACGTACAACCACAGCCTGCAGGTGGCCAACCTCGCCGAGGAGTGTGCCGAGGCCATCGGTGCCAACGCCATGCTCTGTCGCGTCGGCAGCTACTACCACGACATCGGCAAGCTGAACAAGCCGGAGTACTTCATCGAAAACCAGTCCGGCGGCGAGAACCGGCACCTGAACCTTTCGCCCTCGGTCAGCCTGCTCATCATCATCGCTCACGTGAAGGACGGCGTGGAACTGGCCAAGGAGAGCAACCTGCCGACGAGCCTCGTCACGTTCATCCAGGAACATCACGGCAGCACCGTTGTGGAATACTTCTACCACCGTGCGTGCCAACACCAGCAGAACCAGCAGGGTGCCGCCGAGGTCGAACGCGACCAGTACCGCTACCCCGGCCCGCGCCCGCGAACACGCGAAAGCGCCATTGTCATGTGTGCCGACGCCGTGGAGAGTGCCACCCGCAGCCTGCGCGAGCACAGCCCTGCCCGCGTGGAGGGGCTGGTGCACGAGATAATTCAAAAACGCCTCGCCGACGGGCAGTTTGACGATTGTGACCTTACACTGGCCGACCTGCACCGGGTGGAACGGGTGCTGACCCGCACGCTGCTGAGCATTTACCACGGCCGAATCGCCTACCCGGGCAACGCGGGCCTACCGCATGACCGTGCAAAACCTGAAGAATCTGGTTTACCCGAGGCCCAGCAAGCCTAGACTGCGCTGACCCCTGATGACCGACGACCCTCCCCCTGAAGACCGCCCTGCCGACACCGGCCCGCCGGACACGCAACCCCCCGAGCCGAAGGCCCAGAGCCTGGACCTGAGCATCACGGCCGAAGCAGGCGAAGCCTACGCCAGCGCGGTGGAGCAGGCGCTGCGGGCGGCCTGGTGCCTCCTGGGAGCCTCCGGCAGCAGGCTGACGACCCTCTCCCTGGCGATCGTCGATGACGCCGCCATGGCCGACCTGCACGAACGCTACCTGAACATCCCGGGCACGACGGACGTCCTGACTTTCGAGTTGGATCACGACGCCGACGGGCGGGTGACTGAGGGCGAGATCGTGATTTGCCACGACGAGGCAGTCCGCCAGACCAGCGCCCGCCGAACTGACGCTGGCGTCACGGCGGCAGACGTAGTGGGCCTTGAGGTCAACCCCGCCGGTCACAGCAGCCCGGACGCGGGCCCGGAACTGATACTCTACGCGGTACACGGCTTGTTGCACCTGTGCGGATATGACGATACAACCCCGCACGCCTACCAGCATATGCACGAGACGGAGGACGAGCTTCTGACACGCCTGGGCGTAGGCCCGGTCTTCGCTCTGGGAACGGACGCACCGGCCGGGGGTGAGCTTTGATGCTCACGCTCGCCATCTTCATCGGCATCTTCTCGATGCTCGTCAGTCTCGTGCTCACGACCTGCACGTTCGCTTTCCGCGACTTCTCACGGGCCCGGCTCGAAGAGGTTCTGGAGAATCGCGGCCGCTCGGCGCTCTACGACCCGATCGTCAAACACGAAGCCGAGTTGGCGTTTCTCACGTCGGCCGGTCGGATGGTGGCCAATTTCGTCATCCTCCTGTGCGTGCTGCACGTCATGGGCGGCTTCGATTGGCCGGAAGCCGCGATCATCGCCGCCTCGCTCGCCGCGGCCGTCGTCATCACCCTCGTCGTCGGCGTCGCGCTGCCTCACGCGCTGTCGGACCACGCGGGGGAGAAAGTCATCGGCCTGTTCGCAGTGCCGCTGAACCTGATCCGCATCGTGGGAAGTCCCCTCACAAAACTGCTGCACGTCTCGGACCACGTTGTCCGTAAGGCTGCCAACGGCCACAACGAGGACGAGGAAGAGGCCCGCGAGGAGGAGTTCGAGCAGGACATCCTCGACGTCGTGGAGGAAGGCCGCGAGGAAGGCATCATCGACGAGCACGAACGACGGCTCATCGAGCGAGTGATGGCCTTCGACGACCGTGACGCCGGCCAGGTCATGACGGCCCGCCCGAACGTCACCGCGATACCCGTTACCGATGACCTGAAAAGAGTTCGCGACCTCATCATCCAGACCGGCTTGTCACGCATCCCCGCCTACGACGAGAACCTGGACAACATCGTCGGCATTCTCTATGCCCGCGACCTGATCGAGTACGTCGGCGAGGAAGTCAGCACCTTCGACGTGAAGAAGATCATGCGGCCGCCGATCTTCATCCCCGAAACCAAGCCGCTACGCGACCTGCTCCAGGAAATGCGCATCCGAAAGGTGCACATGGCCATCGTGCTGGACGAATACGGCGGCACCGCCGGCCTGGTGACCATCGAGGACGTGCTCGAAGAACTCGTCGGCGAAATCTCGGACGAACACGAGCCGCAGACCCCGGCCATGCTCAAGCACATCAGCGAGTCGGCCGTGGAAGCAGACGCACGCATCCCCGTGGAAGACCTGAACCACATGGTCAGCCTGGAACTGCCCGAGGACGAGGACTACGACACGCTCGGCGGCTTCGTGAGCACCACCACCGGCCAAATCCCGCAGGCGGGGACGAGCTTCACCTGGAAGAACGCGAAATTCACCGTCGTCGCGGCCGAGCCGCATCGGGTCAACCGGGTCCGCATCGACCTGATCAAAGACGAAGCCTCCGCCGACGAGGCCCTCGCCGACAGTGAATCGCCGGCGGCCGGCCGCCCGAGCGAACCTTCAGCTTCCTGAGCCCGCCGGCAGCAGCCCCTGCCTCACGAAGATCGTCGGCGTGCAGCTCCACGCGTGGCAGTAGCTGTTGTGCAGGTGGCTTCCGTACGGACTGCGACGCTCGTCGTGCGGGTCGAAGACCTCCCAGAAGGTGTCAGCCCCGCGGCGGAGCATCTGCCCCCACACCGCATCGACCCTCGCCCGCGCCGCGTCCCTCATGCCGCAGGCCAGCAACGCCTCGACGACCATGTGCTGCATGAACGGCGTGACCGGCGGCACGGCCGCGGCACCAAGGTCCTCCAGCGCTGCAAAGGCGCGTTGCGCTTCGGCCTCGGAGAGCACGCCGGCGATGGTCGCCCAGCTGACACTCGCCCAGGCCGCCTGCCGGTCCGGGCCGGCGACGAGCAGCCCCGTTAACGTGTCCAGGAACCGCGCGCGGGTCGCGTCGACCAACTCCTGCCGCCGCCGCCGTAGCGCGGCCGCTTCGGTCTCGTCGCCGAGCTCCGCCGCCAGCGTTGCCAACGCCCCCAGCCCATGAACGGCCACCGCCTGCTCCGCCGGGAGCGGGTGGAGCTTCTCGTGCCAGTCGATGAAGTGCCAGTACGCCCCGGCCGGCGGGGCGAAGAGGCCGTCGGCGTCGACGAACCGCTCGAACAGCGTCTGCTGGTGCCGGGCGGCCGGCCAGAGGTCGGCGGCGGCGGCAAAGTCGCCGGTCGCACGCGCGTAGTCCAGCAGCGTCGGGCCCAGCAGCCACGCGTAACTCGGAATGACCTTGTGGTTACCGTGCCAGCCCGGCCGCTCGAACACGCACGGTGAGACGATGCCGTCGTCGTGGGCCGTCGCCGCAAAGAGGTAGAGGCACCGCTTCACCAGGTCGTTGGCATTGAACGAGACGTAGTTGGCCCGCGCCTGGAGGTACAGGTCGCCGAGCCAGAGTCTTCGGTCGCGCTTCGGGCCGTCCTCAAACACCTGGTGCATGCAGTTGCGCAGTGTCTGCAATGAGACGGCGTCGAGCAGGCGGTCGGCGTCGCTCGTATCGGGAGGCAAGGGCGGGTCTTCGAACGGCGCGGCGCTTTGTGCGTCGAACTCGGCGCGGTCGAGGGTGAACGGCACGCCCAGGCCTTGTGCGTCCACGGCCTGCAGTCGCACATACCTTGCGGCACGCCGGTCGGGCATCACCAGCTGCCCTGCCTGTGAGGGGTCTGACGCCAGGGGCTTTGCCCTGAGCCACTCGCCGCCGAGCCTGCCAGGAAAGGCTTCGGGATTCTCACACACCTCCGCCAGCACTTCCCCGGCGGCTGCGAGAAACTGTGCATCGGCCGGCACGCCGCTTACGGCGAACCGAAGCCTGCCTACCCGGTGCCCGCCGAAGTCGAGCCAGCACCCCCCCGGGCCGACCGCACCGGCGACTTCCCCGTCCACCGGGCGACCGGCCCAGCCGAGGAACGCCGACGGGTCGGCAACAGCCTCGAGCCGGCACTCGGCCGGGAACATCTTCCCGACGAGTACCGGCTCAAGCCTCTCGACCTCGGCCAACCACCGCTGACGGTCACGCGCGAACAGTACGTCTCCGGTAGCGGTCTTCATGGACGCCAACCTTACTCAAACACGATACGCGGCCATAGCTTCACATCCTTGGAACGGGCCATGCCGTCGGACACCTGCGCCCAGCCCTCGCGATCGCCGCCGTCGTCGTCGTTGATCACGGCATTGAACCGCAACCCCTGCTCGACGAGCGCGCTACGCTCCACGCCCAGCGCCTCGTAAGGCATCCGGATGTGGTAACGCACCCCGTCGGCGGTCTTCTCGACCTTCACGTCGAACGACGGGGTCGGGTCGGGCAGGCCCGGCGTGATGTACGCCGCCGAACTCGCCTTGCCGTTGCTCAGCGCGAAGCCGAACTCAAAGAAGCCTTCCTGCCCCGGCAGAGCAATGCCCACCTGCAGGCTGTCCTGCTTCCAGAGCATGCCGGGGGCTTGCGTCTGTGCGTGAACGTCGTCCGTCACCTCGACGACGAGCTCCATCGCCTCCGCCCCGCCCTGCAGCCAGATGCGGGCCGAGAGGTCTTCCGGGCCCGTCCAGACGTACTGCCGGCGGTTCGGGTCGGCCTGGTTGACGTTGATGACGGTTCGGTCGAGCGTGTCCAACACGAAGTCCGGCTCGCGGCCGGCGGCCGGCGAGGCGGAAACCAGCCGTGCGACACCCACCGCCTGCCTCAGCGTGCCCGTCAGCGACGTGCCCGCCAGCTCGTAAGCCAGTGTGACGACCGGCTCGGCCTCACCCGCGGCGATCGCCGGCACCGTCAGCTCGTAACTGACCTCCTGCGACTTGCCCGCGGCAATCGTCACGTCCTTCTCCACGGCCTCGTTGCCCGGTGCGGACCAGCGGATGCGGTACGTCGCCTCACGGTTCGTCGGGTTCTTCAGCATCGCGACGGCCTCCGCCGGCTTACCCGGGAACCCGACCACCGGCTGCGTGAACGCCGCGAGCGCACCGGCCACGCCAGTCTGCGGGCTCTCGGCCAGTACGTATTGCACCGGCCGGTCCAGCGTCACACTCACCATGCCGTTGGTCACCGGCATCGCCGTGGCGTTGCCCATGATGTCAAACCGTTGAACACGCGTCTCCTGCGGCACGGCCAGCACCACCGTCTGGCCCTGGGCGCTGGGCTCCTCGGCCCAGGCCACCAGCAGGCGGTCGGCCTTTCCGGCGAACTCCAGCACCCACGCGCCGGGGCTGGTCTCGTGCTGCTTCACGAACGTTCGGCCGCGCATCATCTTGGCCAGCTCGTTGAACGCCGCCAACTGCGGGTGCGGCTGAGGGTCCTTACCGCTGGTGAGCATCGCGTAACGGTCCTCGGGCCCCATCTGCAGGACAAACCAAGTGAACCCCATCGCGCCGCGGGCCCGGGCAAATGTGATCTTCTTGACCAACTGGTTCGCCTGCTCCACACGGTCCTCGCCGGCCCAGCCGGTCTCGGTGAACCAGAGCGGTTTTTCGACTTCGATTTTCTCCCGGTACCCGGCGATGCGGCCGTCGATCTGCCTCGAGAACTCGGCGAAGTGCCCGTGCTGGTGAATCGCCATCGCCTCGTAATGGGGTGCCCCCTCTACGATGCTGCGGGTGATCATGTCCGGGTTGAGGTTGTGCCCGCCGTGCCCGCCTAGCGTGGCGATGCCGGCCCCGAGCATCGTCGACTCCGGGTGGTTGGCTTCGACCTCTTCATTGGCGATTCGCATGAGTTCCAGGAACTGGTCCGTCGTGCCCATGTAGAAGCCGGACAGGTCCGGCTCGTTCCAGACTTCATACGCGATGACGTTCTTGCCCCGGTTGTACGCGGCGATCTGCCGGACGAACTGCCGCCACGCCTCGGGGTCCGGCGGCATGGTGGACGCGCCTTTCGGCTTGATCGACAGCCCACGCTCACGGATACGCTCTTCCAGTTGCTCCCGGTACCCGGGCAGAACCGCCCACTCCGGCGTGAACGTCAGCCCGTAAACCGCCTTGAGCCCGTGCTCCGCCAGCAGCGCCAGCTCCGCCTCGTGCTGTGAGGTGTTGAACTCGCCTTCGTTCCGCTGAATCCGCGGCCAGGTGTTGCCCACGCGGAAATAGTCCGCGCCGATCAGCGCGCCTAACTCCGCCGGCCACCGGTTCTGCCTGGCATTACCAATCCGCACGTCGATGCCCAGCCAGAACCCTTCCTCCGGCGGGTGGGCTCGGTTTCCGGCCGGCTCAAGGTAAACGAACGACGTCCTGGGCTTGTTCGCCGCTTCGTCGCCGACCTTCAGCACCGGCACCAGGCTGTACCAGCCGAGCTTCTTCAGCTCGTCGGCCACCTGCACCTCGGTCGAAGCGCCGCCGGCGAGTGTAATGCCCGGCCGCGTTACGGTTTTCTCGGTGCCGTCGAAGTGCGTCAGGTTCAGCACCAGGTCGAAGGTGGCCTCCGCCTGACTTTCGTTGGTCAGTGTGAGGCTGATCGGCTCGTTCTTTGACGCGTCGAACAGCGGGATGTTCGCCGTACGCTTCAGGTCCACCTTCACGTCGGCCATCCGCTCGGCGACGGAGATGTCGGCCGCATCAAAGTCGTTGCGGCTGATGTCACCCAGCTTCAGCGAGCCGGCCTTGCCGTCCGGCGAGATGAACAGCAGGCTTTGCAGCTTCAGCGGCGCGTTGACGACGCCGCGGGAATCGGCCGGGCCGCCGTAGTTGGCTTCCACCGCCGCCCGGTCCAGCGGCACGCGGACGTCCTGCCAGCCGGACGCGTCTGGGTTGATGCGCACCGGCCACTGGAAGATCTCGCCGCGGGCGTCTCTGGCGCGGATGGCCATCTTCGAGAAGCCCGCCAGCTCGTCGGCGTTGATTGGGATCGACAACTCAATGCCTGCCTCGTACGCCGAAAGGTCCGGGCTGCCGCCGACAACTGCTTCCAGCAGCGGCTTGGCGCCCTCGCCCCAGACCAGTTGCCCGAACGTCTCGCCGGCCTTGAACTCGTGCTGATTCTGCTTGCCGCGATTGGGGTTCAGCGCGTTGCCCTTGCTCACGTCGACGAGCGGGCGGGGCAGGATCGCCTCGGCCGGCGGCGCGTCGAGGCGGTTGGCCGTCGCGTCCTCCGGCGGCGCCTTGGCGGCCGGCTTCTCGACCTCGCCGCCCTTGTCGGCACTCACCCAAAGGTGCACCGGCTGGGAGACCTCCTCCTCCGTGATCGCCAGGATACCGTACCACTTCACCTGGCCGTCGAACTGCTTGTTGCCGTCGCCCTGGTAGATGTTCTCGGCCTTGGCCGGGTCGAGTGTCCAGGTGACTTTCTGCCAGCCGTCGGCCGAGCGGTCCAGCTTCTGGCCGAACTGGAAGACCTCGCCACTGGCATCGACGACGCGCAGGGCCATGGCCCGTACGCCGCCGGCCGGCTCGTCAAGGAGCCAAAGGGAAAGGTCCATGCCCGGCTCGAACCCCTCAATCGGCGGCTGCTGCGGAAACAGCGACTCCATGAGCCGTCGCCCGCCGGCGTCCCACGTGAACCGCAACGCGGTGCCGCCTGCGCCGTCGTCGGCGTAGGTGCTGGTTTGGCGGTTCTTCTGGTCCTGCCAGACGGAGAGCTTGGGCTTCTCGTCCAGATCAAGCGGGCCGGCGAATGTGGCGATGCCCGTAAAGGCCGCGAACGTGGCGATCGTCAGGCGTCGGAGGGTGTGTTGCATGTTACGTCCCGAGTTTGAGTTACGAGTGTTCGGTTCGGCCTGGCTACAACCGGTGTGACGCCGGGCCGGGCCGGGCTATGTGCGGGCCTACGGCTGGGCAATACCGTTGCGGTAGCGCATGAAGTCCGGCCCGATCCACTGGCGGATCGTCCGGCGTTCGAACTCGCCGAAGGCCTGTGGCGTGGCGCCGAGCGATTCGGCGTGCCCGTCAAGGGCAAGGAAGTTGGCCTTGCCACTGTGGCGAAGGTGGGCAATGAACCGTCGGTTTCCGGAGGGCCCGCCGACCTGCCAGATGCCCGACGTCTGCTCGCCGATGTTCCCGACGCCGTTGTAGACTGCCGTGTCTGCTAGCATCATAAAGAGCACCGGATCGTGAACGAGCTGCATCCTGTGCAGGTCCTGGTAGGTCGTCTGGTCGCGTGGAGGAACGTTCGGCGGCAGTGTCCGCTTGATGGGCCCGTAATCCTCACGCAAGCCAAAACCGGCCGATTTGTTGTCGTTCCAGTTGAATGGCGGCCAGCTCGGGCAGACGGCCGCATCGCCACTGGGCAGATAGCCGGTGTTGACCAGCTTCTGCACCCAGTTGTTCTGCTGCATCCAGCCGTCGTTCTCCTGAGCGTAGTTGTTGATGGAGACGCCCATCTGCCGGATGTTTGACAGGCAGTAGACGGCGGTGGCCGCATCGCGTGCCTTGATCAGACTAGGCAGGAGTATGGAGACGAGCAACGCGATGATCGCGATGACAACAAGAAGCTCGACGAGCGTGAACGCGCGGGGAAGTGATGTGCGCATGAGGTGCTCCCGTCGGTGAGAGAAACAAGCCCGGCGGCCGCCGGAGGAGAGTGCGGGCCGCCGGGCACGAAAACCTTGCTCCTACCGCTGCAGTCGCCGGCGCAGCCCCAGCAGCCCCATGCCGGCCACCGCCAATGCGGACGACGGCTCAGGAATGGCAACGGCATCCACCGTGAGGCGGATCAGGTCTACCTGCAGGGCTCGGTCCGACCCGATCGGTGTGAAGTCAAACTCCACGAGTGCACCGACGGCGTCGAAGCCGTTGACGAACGGGTCGAATGTCGATGCAGCGCCGACGCCGTTCAGGTCACTGGTGTCGTACGTCGAGAACACCAGGTCGCCCAACGCGACGGCGTCGAGGTTCACCGTCCCGGTGCCGGACAGAACAGAGGTTGACGTGATGAAGTAATCACCGCCGGAGCGGAACAGCAGGCTGAAAGCCGAACTGCCGTTGCCGCTCTTGGCACCCTGAAGAATCAGGCTGCTCGTCCCGTCGAAGTTCGACGGCGCGACGTCAGCCATCACAACGAGGTCAACAGAGAGTCCGCGGGTTGCCTGGGCGAAGCCGATACCGTCTGAGGAGGCATTGATTTGTGCCGTCGGCTGGGCAAAGGTGGGATTGCTGGTCGTTACTTCAAAGCCGCCGAAGAAGGCCGGGCCGCTGTAGCCGCTCGCCGGTTGCATCGGCTTAAGCGAGAACGGCCTGTCGTCACCCGGCCCGGCCGGCGTGCCGTCGGCCAGCCTGAGCGACGTGTTGGCAGACACGTAGTCGTTCGCGCCGTTGTAGTCGAAGATGATGCCCGCCTCGGCTCCGGCCAACAGGCCCAGCGAAGCAATTGCTCCAAGGGCAAAGTCTCTATTACGCATAACTCCTCCAATAAGATGAATGCACTTGTAGGGGCGGCACCCTGCCTCCCCGAATCACACGCCGGATTAGCCGGCACGCTCTGTCCGCGTCTTGTCGCCAGCTGCGTCGAATTGCAGCAACGACGGACGCACGATGTACTGCTCCACGTCACGCGACGGCTCCACCGCACGGGCGGCGAGTGCCTCGACCAGCTTTCGACCGATCGCCACGTAGTCCTGTCGCGTCGACAGTGCCGGCAGCACCGGGGTGAGGCGGTTTTCAGGGCAGTCGGCCGCGTAGCCGTCGTAGCCGATGATCAGCACGTCGCGGTTCGGCTCTCGTCCGAGCAGTTTCACGGCCGCGGCGGCTTCCAGCGCCTGGGCGTCCGAGGCGCACATGACCGCGTCGATCGGCGTCGGGCCCAGCACCGACTGGGCCAGGAAACCGGCCGTCAGACGGACACGCAACTCGAATCGCGCGGGCTCGTCCTCGCCGCCGTCCGGCGGGCGGACGTACTCGATCGGCTCGAGCCGCTCTTGCCCCAGTTCGGCAACAGCCTGCTCGAAGCCGGCGTCGCGCAGGTCCAGCCAGGGCGGACGGCGCTTCGTGCCGTGGCGGTGCGGCCAATACCGTTGGATACGCCGACACCCGCGCCCGGCGGCGGCGTGAACCAGCATGGCCGCCCCGGCGGCGTGGTCGCCGGTGACCGTGTCGTGAACGCTGTCGTCGGTCACGTCGTCGCCGAAGATCGCCACAGGTACACCGGCCCGGTGCATCTGGGTGGCGACACGGTCGCGGGTTTCAAAGTCGGCACAGGCGGCGATCACGCAGCCCATCGGGCGGCCTTCGATCAGGTGGCGGACGCTGGCTTCGTCCGCAGTCTCCGGGTGAATGACGAACGCGCCCCGACGCATCACGTGGGCGGCCGTCAGGGCACCCTCCACGACGTCCGGCGACCAGTTGGGAGCCCGGTGCGAACCGGAACCCAACTCGACAGACGTCAGAACGACGATTGATTGCCCACTCAATGCCGACGCGGAGGCACCGGCGACGGCCCGCAGAGAGCTCCGGCCCTGGCGCTCACGCGGGCGACGGTCGGCCACGTGCAGCCGCCTGCCCTGGCGGGTGATGACCCCCGCATCCTGCAGCCCGGCCAATGCCCGGACGACGGTGCCCTTGTCGACCTGCAACTCGCTTGCAAGAGCGCGGACCGTGGGCAGCGCCTGCCCGCGGGAGAGGACGCCGGAACGCATGAGCCCGTCGAGCCGCTCGACGACGCGGGACTGCCCGACCGGGAGGTCGACAAATTCGGACATCAGTAGACTCATGCAGCTCCTCTCTGAACACCGGCCGACCGATCGTTCGCATACAGACCCTACCACGGACAAACAACTCGGTCAAGCAACAACTCTGGCGGACAGAAGAGGCCGAACGACCTTGATTGTACGCATTCGACAGTCGCATAGACTTTCAGGCATCTACCTTCTTTTTTCTATTTATTCCACATTATACGGCGATTTCCGCCGAATCTGCCGGCTTGTGTACGCATGACCGGCGTGTTAGCTTGTTAGCAGGAAATGTCCGCATCGCACCCCGACCGGAGTACACCCAGATGAACCCGTCCGACCCGGAAGCCCCCCTGTCCCGCCGCCGGCTCCTGCAGGCCTCCGCCGCCGCCCTTGCCGGGCTCCCCTTCGCCCACTCCCCCGCCCAGTCGGCCGCCCAAGCCGCCGCCGCCCAAGCCGCCGCCGCCCCGTCCGCCGCCGATCCGGTCGGCGAAGGTCCATTCAACGTGCTTTTCATCTGCGTTGACGACCTGAACGACTGGGTCGGCCCTCTGGGCGGGCACCCGCAGGTGCAGACGCCCAACCTGGACCGCCTGGCCCGCCGGGCTTGCGTCTTCGCCAATGCCCATTGTGCCGGGCCCATCTGCAACCCCAGCCGGGCGGCGCTGCTCACGGGGCGACACCCGGTGTCCACCGGCCTGCACTTCCTGGCCCCGACGTTCCGCGAAACCGACGTCCTGGCCGACGCCGTCACCCTGCCGCAGCTGTTCGCTTCCGCCGGGTACCAGACGATGGCGGTCGGCAAGGTCTTCCACGGCCACAACGACCCGGCCAGCTTCCCGGAGTTCGGCGGCATGCCCGCCTCCTACGGCCCTACCCCCAAAACCAAGCTCAGCCTCCCAAAAGGCCACCCCCTCTGGGACTGGGGCCCCTACTGGGACGACCTGACCGACACCCCGGACCACCGAATCGCCGACTGGGCCGTCCGAAAGCTCCGCCGCCCGCACCCGGCCGAGCCGTTCTTCCTTGCCGCCGGCTTCGTCCGCCCGCACGTGCCGATGTACGCCCCGCAAGCCTTTTTCGACCTTTATCCGCAAGGCCAAACCCATCACCCGCCCGTTCCGCCGGAGCCCGTGCCCGTCTCCGACTACGCACGCCGCCTCACCCATGCCGGGGCCGCCCCACGCTTTGAGTATGTCGAGTCCGAGGGGCAACTCGAGCACGCCGTCCGCAGCTATCTGGCGAGCGTCTCCTTCGTCGACAGCCAGATCGGGCGGGTTCTGGACGCGCTGGACGCCTCGGGCCTGGCGGGCCGCACGCACGTCGTCCTCTGGGCGGACCACGGCATCCATCTGGGCGAGCGGAATCGCTTCGGAAAACGCAGCCTCTGGGAGCGGAGCACGCGCGTCCCCCTCATCATCGCCGGGCCGGGCGTCACACCGGGCGTAAGTCATGAGCCGGTAAGCCTTTGCGACGTCTACCCCACACTCGCCGCCCTCGCCGGCCTCACCCCGCCGGCCGACCTCGACGGCCAAAACCTCGATTTCCTGTTGCACGGCGAGCCCACCCGAACCGGAACGCCCGCGGCACTCACGAGCTTCGGCCCCGGCAACCACGCGCTCCGCTCGCGGCGGTACCGATACATCCACTACGCCGACGGCTCGGAGGAGCTTTACGACCATGAATCCGACCCGCACGAATGGCACAACCTCGCCGAAGACCCCGCCCACGCGGCCGTCCTGCACCAGCACCGCCAGTGGCTCCCGCAGAACGAGGCCCCGCTCGTGCCGAACAGCGCCGGCTCCGATTCGCCGCTCTACACCTGAGCCGAAACCTTCACGCGACCGTCCGCGTCATCGCCGAGGCCTCGCCGCACCGTGGTTCACCGTGCCGGGCCTCCTCGCGCTGCATCGGCCGCAGGCTGTAAGCCCGGCCGTCGGCCTGCGCGCCCTGTTCCCGGCTCGCCGGCGCGTGCAGTTCCGCCCAGATCGCCTCCAGCCGTCGCCCGCGTTCCTCCCTGGAGCACACGCCGCTCCGGGCCGCCGCCCCGGCCGCCCACGTGGCGCGTAAACCCGCGTCCGCGTACGCAATTCGCATGTTCTCCGTCAGCGCCGCCAGCAGGTCCGCCTCGGTCGCGCCCGCCGTCGGGATCGTCGCCCCGCACGTCTCGTCCACCAGCAGCCCGGCCGTGCCGACGTCGAACGCGATCACCGGCACCCCGCTCCCGAACGCCTCGAGGATCAGCCCGCAACTGTCCCGCAACGCCGGGTGTACCAGCACATCAACCCGTGCCATGTGCTCGCAGCACTGGCGATAATCCATCTCGCCGAGGAAGCTCACGCGGTCCGCGATGCCCAACTCGCGGGCCAGTGCCTCCAGCCGAGGCTGCTCCTGCCCGCCGCAGACGTGGTGGTACTCAGCGTCGGGCAAATTCAACGCGGCGAAGGCCCGCAGGGCCAGGTCGATGCGCTTCCAGTAAATCAGCCCGCCGCCGGAACAGAAGATGAACGGCCGACCCGCTTCGGGCCCGCTTGTTCCGGCCGATTCCCCCCCGGCCCGCAACGGCAGCCGCCCGGCCTCGATGGCGACCGCGGGCATCAGCTCCACGCGCTTCACCCCGAGCCGCCGAAGGTGCTTCTCCACCTCGCGCGTGCCGGCCAGGGCGAGGTCGGCGGCCCGGGCGGTCGCGGCGAGGCGTGGGTCCGCCCGGAAGGCCGCCCGAACCCACCGCCTTGCCCGCTCCATCGCCCGGTGTCTCCACGCCAGCTTGCGCTCCAGCCCCGGCGTGATGCCCTCACCGGCCCCCACTGGCCCCCAGACGAACCGCACCCCGCGCGACGCCAGCCGCGCTGCGGCCGTGGGCATCCACCAACGCACCAGCGACACGTGCTGCACGAGTGTGAACCCAACCTCTTCATGCCAACGTACCGCCTGGCGCCCCGCCAGGACGTTCCAGAGGTAGTAAGCCACATTGAAGCCGACATACCCGCCCGCCTCGAGGCGGCGCAGCGGCCGGGGTAATTTCACGTACCGAAAAAAGACCGCCGGACGCGGATCACACGCCGCTAAGTGGGCCTCGATCTTCGCGCGGTTCTCCTCGTGGGTGATGACCCACACCGGCCGGTGCCGGGCCGCCTCGGCCACGAAGTTCCAGCCGACGCCCGGCTCGCTGCCGTGGCCCGGCTTGCACGCGTAGGCAACAAAAAGCGGTCGGATGTCCATTAAAAGACCCACTTTGTACAGTAAAAGCCCTCGGCATACCGCGATTTGCTCGCACATTCGACGCCTCTGACCCTCATAAGTCCACGAAACAACGCATCATCAAACCACTGCCGCTCCCGCTGGGTGGCGAAGTGTTCGTGGAGCCGCCGGCACTTCGTCTCGACGTCGGGCAGCTCGGCCGGCGCGTAGACATTCGGGCGGCCAAGGTCGCCGTCGAACTTGGGTATCTCGTACGCCAGCGCGAGGTTCGAGCGGAACGTCTGTTGCGTGAGCTGCGCGACCAGCCGGTGGTCCTGGTGGGCGTCGTCGGCGCGGTGGGTGAAGACCAGGTCCGGGTCGAACGCCTTGAGCTCCTCGAACACGTCCTTCACCTGCTGCCGCTGCTGGTCCATCCGCGCGTCGCGGAAGGCGTAGCCGTGGTAGGCGTACTTCACGCCGGACAGGTACGCGGCCGCACTCGCTGCCGCCTCCCGGCCGCGAACCTCACACGCGCAGAACACCACCCACCGCACCTCCACCTGCGGGTTCACTCGCAACAGCCGAAGCAGCGTGGCACCGCAGCCGATCTCGATGTCGTCCGAGTGCGCGCCCAGGCAAAGCACGCGGCGAAGACGCGTCATGTCCGTCAGGTCGATCACAGGCGCACCTTGCTGAGCCTCGGCCGGGCCCCGTTCACACGCTTGACCTGCCTGCGGATTGCACCGGCCGGCCTGGCCTTCGCCTCGGCCCAGACCTCCCACGGCGCACTCCCGGCGGCGTGAAGCTCGTCGAGCTGCTGCTTCTCCTTGAACGTGTCCATCGCCGCCCAGAAGCCGTCGTAACGCACCGTCTGAAGCTTCCGCCGCTCAGCAAGCCGGTCAAACCCCTCCACCACCAGCTCCTCGCCCGGGTTCAGCACGTCCAGCACTTCCCGGTTCAGCACGAAGAACCCGCCGTTCACCCAGATGTCACACGCCCGCGCCGAGTGCAGCCCCGTGACGGCCGAGCCGTCTTCAGACGTATGCACCACATGGAACGACTGGCTCGGCCGGACGGAAAGAAACGTCGCCGCGGCGTTCGTCTCCTCGTGGTGTTCTATAATCTCCGGCAGCGGCGCATCGGTTACATTGTCTGCATAGTTGGCCAGGAAACGCTCGTCGTCCCCCAGATGATGGCGCACCTTCAACAGTCGCTCGCCGATGGTTTCGTTCAACCCCGTATCGACGAAGGTAATCCGCCAGTCCTGCGTGTCCGCGCCGAGCATACGCACTTCCCGCCGGCCGAAACCGTCGGAATGCCGCCGGCCTTCGCCGTTCGTCGGCTCCAGCACGAAGTCGTTCGAGGTCGTCTCGTCATAGTTCAGGAAGTAATCCTTGATCACGTCCGCCTTGTGCCCCAGACACAGGATGAACTCCTTGTGGCCGTAGTGGGCGTAGTACTTCATCAGATGCCATAGCACGGGCCGGGGGCCTACGGGCACCATCGGCTTGGGGATGGCGTCGCTATAGTCGCGCAGCCGCAGGCCGCGGCCGCCACAAAACAAAATCACTTTCATACGGCCACCTCTTCATACGTAAACGGGCGACATCCCACGCAGAGCAGTCGCTCGTACGCGTCGGCCTCGAGCATTCGCCGGCCGTCCAGCAGAACGGTCATTCCGCCGGCGGCACGCAGCAGGTCGGGCACCTGTTGGTACTGCGGCCACGCCGTGCAGATGACGGCGGCCGTCGCCCCGTCCAGCGCCGCGGCGAGATAGTGCGCCACGTCCGCGATTTCGCCGAACAGCGTCCTCGCCTCGCGCCAAGCGGCCGGGTCGTGGCACACCACACTCGCGCCGGCGGCCACCAGGGCCTGCACCAGCGGCTCGGCCAGGGTGTTGCGGCAGTCGGCCGTCCCCGGCTTGAAGGCCACGCCCAGCACCGCCACGCGTCGCCCGGCAAGTGAGCCGGTTTCCGTCCGCAGCAGGTCCACCATGGCGCGGGCCCGCTCCTGGTTCACGCGGGTCACGGCACTCAGCAGGGGCATGCGCAGGCCGCGCTCCTTGCCGAAGGCCGTCAGCGCCGCCACGTCCTTGGGCAGGCAGCTTCCGCCATACCCGCAACCGGGCATGAGGAACGCCGCGATACCCGCGGGTGCCCCGCCGGCATCCAGGTAGCGCGAGGCGTGCAGGCCGTGCATCACGTCCACCGCATCAATGCCGCCGGCCGCCTGGCACACGTCGGCCACCTCGTTGGCGAAGCTGATGCACGTGGCCAGCAACGCATTGCTCGCGTACTTGATCGCCTCGGCCGTGGCGTTGTTCACCGCAAACCGCGGCACGTCTGCCCAGGCGGCGTAAAGCTCACGCAGCACGGCGTGGGTCCTCTGGCAATCGGCCCCGAGCACGATGCGGTCCGGCCGAGAGAAGTCCTCCACGGCGGAGCCTTCGGAGAGGAACTCCGGGTTGCAGCCCAGGCCAAGGTCCTGCCCGCGGGTTCGCCCGGCGGCGGCTTCCAAAGCCGGGCCTACCACCGCATCGGTCGTGCCGGGGACGCAGGTGCTCTTCACCACCACCACGGGGTACGCCTCGGTGCTTTGCTGCAGTGCCTCGCCCACTTCGCGGGCGGCCTGCTTCAGGTACGAGAGGTCGATCTGCCCGGTGGAGGGCTGGCACGGCGTGGGTACGCACAGCAGCACCACGTGTGCCCCGGCCACGGCGGCGGCGGTGTCCGTCGTGGCCATGAGCCGCCCGCCGGCGTGGCGGACGAGCAGCGGCTCCAGGTCCGGCTCGTGCAGGTAGCTGCGTGCGGCGCGGATCGCCTGCACCTTCTCGCCGTCGCGCTCGGCCACGGTTACGTGGTGCCCGGCTTCCGCCAGGCAGGCCGCCGTCACCAGGCCGACATAGCCGCCGCCAATCACGGTGACGTTCATCGCTCCTCCTGGCTGGTGGGCTGGTCGGCGTACCAGAGGAGCATGCGGCGCAGGCCGTCTTCAAGCTCCACGCGCGGCTGGTAGCGGACATGGGCACTTGCCTTGTCCAGCACGGGGCAGCGGCGGTTGGGGTTGTCTTTCATGTAGTCGCCGTCCGGCGGCGGCTGCATAACCACGCGGCCGCGGTAGCCGAAGAGCTCGGCACCCAGCGAGCACATCATCCGCCCGAAGTCCCCGATGCTGATCTCCGGCTTCTCCGTACCGATGTTGTACGCCTCGCCGTTGTGCCCGTTGACGAGCACCTTGTAGTACCCCACGACGGCATCCGCCACGTAGCAGAAGGTGCGTGTGGCCTTGCCGCTGGAATACATGACGATGTCTCGGCCGGCGAGGATGTCGCGGGCGAAGTCGCTGACGACGCGGCGGTCGTTGAGCTTCAGGCCGGGGCCGTAGTTGTTGAACGGCCGGGCGATTTTCACGGGCAGGCCGTGGTGGCGGGCGAAGACGGTGCAGAGTGTTTCGCCGTAGCGTTTGGCCTCGTCGTAGCAGGCCCGCGGGCCGGTGCAGCTTACGCTGCCGCGGTAGTCCTCGGGGGTGGGGATGACTTCCGGGTCCCCATAGATTTCGCTGCTGGAGAAGAAGAGGATGCCCTTGGCGGGCGTGCCCTGCTTCTGCCAGGTGACGGCGGCGTCGAGCAGGCGGCGCAGGCCGTCCACGTTGGCGTCCATCGTCTCCAGCGGGTGGGCCCGGTAGAAGGTGGGGCTTGCGATGCTGGCGGCGTGGACGATCCACTGCGGCGGCTCGAAGGTGGCCGGGAGGGGCTGGCGGACGTCCCACGTCTCGATGTCCACGCCCGGCTGCTGGCCGAGTTGGCGGAGCCAATCGGGCCGGCCGCGGAAGTAGCTGTCGGAGGCGGTGAGGCGAATGGCCGAGCCTGGGCGAAGCTCATTCCACAGCGCCACGGCGTGGGCCAGGTAGTAGCCCAGGAAGCCGGCGGCCCCGGTGATGAGCAGGCGGTCGCCGGCCATCTGCTCGAACTCCTGCTCGAGCGATTTGATCATGAACGTGGCGTCTCGGCGGACGACTTCGTCGCCGCTCATGACGTTGCGACGCCTCTCGGCGAGGCCGGGGTATGCGATGGTCATCGGATGTGTACCTCAGGGATTGGAAGGATGAATCGGCCGCCCCACGACCGGACGTAGTCCAGCTGGTGCATGATCTCGTCGGCCAGGTTCCACGGCAGGACCAGCACGTAGTCCGGCCGGTACTGCTCGATCGCCTCGGGGGCCAGAATCGGAATGCGGCTGCCCGGCAGGTAGTTGCCCTGCTTCTGCGGGTTGCGGTCCACCGTAAAGTGCACCAGATCCGGCCCGATGCCGCAGTAATTCAACAGCGTGTTGCCCTTGCCCGGTGCGCCGTAGGCACAAACCCGCGAGCCGTTTTCACTCAGCTCCAGCAGCAGCGAGACGAGCCGCCGCTTGCTCTCCTGCACCCTTGCGGCGAAGGCGGTATACGTTGTGTCGTCATCAATGCCATCGGCACGCTCCTCGGCGAGCATCTCGCGGACGCTTTGCCGAGGCGGGTGGGCGGCGGCATCACTCCGGCAGGCAAAGACCCGCAGGCTCCCGCCGTGCGTCGAGACACGCTGCACGTCAAAGACCGTCAGCCCCAACTCCGCGAACACGCGGCGGACGGTGGTGAACCAGAAGTAGCTCCAGTGCTCGTGATAGATCGTGTCGAACTGGTTCAGCCGGATGAGGTTCGCCAGGTGCGGGAACTCCACCGTGAGCACCCCGGCCGGCTTGAGGAGTTGCTTGAGCCCCTCGACGAAGCCGACGAGGTTCGGCGTGTGCGCCAGCACGTTGTTGGCCGCGACAAGGTCCGCCTGGCCGTGCTTCTTCGTGAACGCGACGGCGGAACGACGGTCGAGAAAGGCGACGGTGGTGGGCACGCCCGCGGCGACGGCGGCGACGGCGACGTTGGCCGCCGGCTCAATGCCGCGAACCTTCACGCCCCGTTGCTGGAACGGCTTGAGCAGCGTGCCGTCGTTGCTGGCGACCTCGACGACGAAGCTGTCGGGCGACAGGCCGAAACGGCCGGTCATGGCCTGGGCGTAATCCTCCACGTGTTGCAGCCAGGTGGAGGAGAAGCCGCTGAAGAAGGCGTAGTCGCTGAAGATCTCGGCGGGGGTTGCGTGGTCGGGCAGTTGCACCAGCCGGCACTCCTGGCAGACGTACGCCTTGAGCGGGTACGTCGGCTCCATGCGGAAGTAGTCGGCCGGCTCCACGTGCCGTTGGCACAGCGGGGTGACGCCCAGGTCGACGAAGGGCAGCCGCAGCGGTGCGGTGCAGAAGCGGCAGGCGTGCACCGCCAGGCGGGGCATCTGCAGGCGGCGGGTCGGCGCTTCTAAGAGTGTGCTCATGGGGTTTCTCCCGGCGGTTGAGGCACGCGGGGCGAATGCGTGCAGTGACGTTCCGCCAACACTGCCACCGCCGCGGCACTGGGCGCGGGGTAAATGCAATGCGCATCGTCTTATAAGCAGCCGAGACCACGGCACGACCGGCACCCGCGGCGTGGGCATCACCGCTTCGCCGACTTAACAGGCGAGGCCGACCGTCCGTCGTAAAGTCAAGCCCGCCGCATGCATGACCAAACGTTTCCGGACGTGAAAGCGGGCACCTTCTGACAGGCGAAACGTCTGTACGGCTGCGGGGCATCACGATCGCGATATTCGAGGCCCCTCAGGTGAACTTTTGCCGCGCCTCACGCCCGGCCGGCGGCATGATCAGTCCCGTACGCCGCTCACGCCGGCACCCTTTGTTCCGGCGCTGCGGCCTTGTTCCCAAGTTGAATGCCATGCTCAAACGCCTGCGACGAGCACATACCATCGGCCAGCACCTGGCGACCACGCCCGGCCTGCTCAACCCCGCCGCACTGGAGGCGGCCCGGCTGCGCCACCGCTCGCTGGCGGACCGCGCCGGGCGATGCTTCACCAGCCTCGTCTTCACGTGCGAAACCCGCCAGGACCTCAAGGATGTAAGCCGAAGCCTCCTGCAGCGCTGCCGCCTGACCGACGAAGTGGGCCTCGCCCAGCCGCTCCGCGTCGTCGCCCTGCTGCCGGAAACCACGAGCCACGGCGCACGCCGCCTCGTGGACGACGTACTCAACGCAGTGCCCGCCAATGCCCGCATCACGGTGAGTACACACGTCTACCCCCCCGAACGTGATGACGGTAGCAAAGACAACGACAACACCCCGCACCACGGCCACCGACAGCCGGCCGCGCGTCCGCATAACGACAAACCCGCCGACAGGTTTGCCCCGACACCCGGCACCGTTCACGCTTGGGACATGCACGCCCTCGCGACAGACGACAGACACGGCATGTGCTTCGGCACCTCGCTTCCGCGGTGGAAGCGGGCCGCGGACGTGCTGCTGGCCTCGGCCGGGCTGGTGGCGCTCTCGCCCTTGCTGGCCCTGGCGGCCGCGGCCGTGAAGCTCGACTCGCCCGGGCCTGTGCTCTTCCACCAGTGGCGTGGCGGCATGGGCGGCAGGCCGTTTCGCATCTGCAAGTTCCGCACGATGTACACCGACGCCGAAGCCCGCAAGGCCGAGCTGCTTCACCTGAACGAACAACAGGGCCCGGCGTTCAAGCTGCGGCACGACCCGCGCATCACCCGTGTCGGCCGAGTGCTCCGCGCTACGAGCATTGACGAGCTGCCGCAACTGTTCAACGTGCTGGCCGGGCAGATGACACTCGTGGGCCCGCGGCCGCTGCCGCTGAGCGAGGTGGCCGCCTACGACCGCTGGCACCACCAGCGCCACGACGTGCCGCCGGGCCTGACGTGCACGTGGCAGATCTACGGCCGCAACCGCGTGGGCTTCGACGACTGGGTGCGGATGGACGTGCGGTACATCCGCCGGCGTTCCTTCGCGTACGACATGCTGCTGATACTCAAGACGATTCCGGCCGTTTTCAGAATGCGCGGCTACTAGGCCGCACACCGCCTGTGCCCCCCGGGAGAAACACACCATGACCCTGCTGCGATTAATACTTTTGACGATTATGGCGCTCGCGCTGGCCGCCCTGCCGGCGGGCTGCGCCTCGAACCCGGCCCGGCCCGCCGCCGAGGCCACCCTCGCCCCCGCCGACGGCCGACTCCTCCCCGGCGACGTCGTCGAGGTCAAGTTCTATTACGCCCCGGAACTCAACGACAGCCAGCGCATCCGCCCGGACGGCAAGCTGAGCCTGCAGCTCGTCGGCGAAGTCACCGCCGCCGGCCTCACCCCCGCAGAGCTGACCGAAACACTCGAAACCGCTTACGCCAAGCACCTCCGGTTCGCCGGCACCACCGTCGTGCTGCTGGAGAGCCCCGAGCAACGCGTCTACGTGAACGGTGCCGTCCTCCGCCCCGGCGTGCTGCCGCTGACGGGCCGCCTCACCCTGCTGCAGGCCGTGGCCGCCGCCGGCGGGCTCGACCTCATCACCGCCGAGGCCAAGAACGTCATCGTCATCCGCCAGCACGACCAGAAGCGCATCGGCTACAAGGTCAACCTCGCCGACGCCCTGGCCGGCGCACCCAGCGAGCCGTTCGTCCTCCAGGCGCAGGACATTGTTTACGTCCCGCGCACCACCATCGTCAACGTCAACCAGTTCGTCGACCAGTACATCGGCGGCGTCATCCCGCGAACCGGCTTTTTCTACAGCCAGCCCTCGGGTGCCGGCACCATCGGCCTGGACACCTCCGCCAACTGAACCCGCAAACGCCAACGCGAGTAAAGCCATGCCCGAAACCAACGACCAAACCAAAACCCAGGCCGAAGCCCGCCGCCACCGCGCAGCCGCCTTCACCCCGCGTGATGCGCTCTTTGTCCTCTGCCGCCAGCGACGCAAGGCACTGGGCCTGGGCGCACTCGTGCTGGCGTGCGCCGCCGTCGCCGCCGTCGCGCTGCCGGCCGCGTACCGGTCCGAGGCCAAGATGCTCGTCCGCCTCGGCCGCGAGTCCGTCGCGCTGGACCCCACCACGACGCTGGGCACCACCGTCACGCCCATCCAGAGCCGCGAGAACGAGATCAACTCCGAGCTGCAGATCCTCAAGAGCCGCGAGATCGCACACCGCGTCGTCAGCACCCTCGGCCACGACGCCCTGGGCCACGCCGAGGCCAACAAGGCCGTCACCCACCTGCAGGAGAACATCGAGCTCGACGTCGAGCCGTCCACCGCCATCCTCACCGTCGCCTACAAGGCAGGCGAGGCGCAACTCGCGCAGGACGTCGTCTCGGCCTACCTCACCGCCTTCCTCGAACTCCGCTCGCAGGTCCACCGCAACCCGACCGCCGAGGCCTTCTTCGCCGACCAGAAGCTCGCCGCCGACGCCGCACTCATGGCCGTCGAGACGCAGCTCAAGGACCTCAAGGACGCCACCGGCGTCGCCAGCCTCACGGAGCAGCGGGCCGTCCTGCTCGGCCGCATCGGCGAGCTCGAAACGCGCCTCGCCACCGCCCACGCGGACCTGGCCGGCACCACCGCCTCCCTCGCGCAGCTCCAGAAGCGTGTCGCCGAACTGCCTGAGACCGTCGTCACCAGCAGCACCACCGGCAGCGCCATGGATTCGCTGGACGACCTCCGCCAGAAGCTCAACGACCTGAAACTCCGCGAGCAGGACGTCTCGGCCCGCTTCGTCGAAGACAGCCCCACCGTGCAGATCGTCCGGCAGAAGATCGCCCGCGCCGAAGGCCTGCTGGCCGAGGCCAGCACGTCCGTCCGCCAGGAGACGACGGGCCTGAACAAGACGCGTGAAGACCTGGACCTTCGGTTGCAGACCGGCCTGGCCGAGCAGGCCGCACTCGCCGCTCGCGTCGAGGCGATCGAGCAGGAGCTGACCACCGCCCGCTCGCGCATCGGCACGCTGAACGCGGTCGAGCTGAGCCTCGGCCAGCTCGCCCGCGAGGCGGGCATTCGCGAGGAGAACCTCCGCAAATACGCCGAGAGCTTCGAGCAGGCCCGCATCGACCAGGCGATGTTCGAGAGCCGCATCAGCAACATCAGCGAGGTGCAGGCCGCGACGCTGCCGAGCGAGCCGGCCTCGCCGAATCGCCTGCTGCTGCTGGTGGCGGGGCTGTTCGGCGCGGTGGCCGGGGGCACGCTGCTGGCCTTCGCGGCCGAGGCGATGGACCGCACGCTGAAGCGCCCCGCCGACGTGGAGAAGCTCGGCCTGGGTCGCAGCGTCTCCATGCCGCTGATGCGCGCGACCGCCCCGGCCGGCGTGACGTTCGGCCGTGGCACGGGCGGCAACAAATCCGGCGGCACGTCAGGCGGCAACGGCGTCTCGCGGCGTATGCGTTCGCTGCACACCGCACGCCGGCTGGCCGTCGGCCTCACCTCGGCGCTGGCCGTGCCCGCCGCCCTGCTGGCCCGCGCGCTGGACGCCATGAACGCCGCCGGCCGCGACGTCGCCGAGCAACTGCACCAGGCCTTCCGCCGCCTCACCTGGCAGACCGACTGGTCCACCGTTCCGCCCGCCCCGTGGCGGCACGTGCAGGCCCGCCGTGAACGCCTCGCCGCGGACGCGCCTGTGCAGCAACCGCCGACGCACCACGCCACCACACTCCACGCGCCGGACGCTGCAGTGGACCGCGCCCACGGCGGCAGCACCGCCACGGTGCAACCCGTACACGAAACAGACGCCGATAAGCCAACGACCGACGACCTTCCGACCAACGACACCGCCGCGGCGGCTCCTGCTTCAGGGCCCGTGCTCTGGCAGGCAGGCCTGGAGGTCGTGCAGCGCCTGCTCGCGCCGCAGCAGCCGGCGTGTCGTTCGGTCGGCGTCGTGGCGGCGACGGCAGGCGAGGGCACCAGCACCGTGGCCGCCCGCGTGGCCGCCGCACTGGCCCACCTGCACGCCGCCGACGGCCTCGCCGCCGGCGACCCGCGAGGCTGCCAGCAACCGTCCGACGTCGACGGCGCTTGCCTGCTGATCGACGCGAACTTCATGCACCCGAGCCTCGCGACCGCCCGCCCTGCCGCCGCTAACCACGCCGCCGCAAACCACGCCGCCGCTAACTACGCCGCCGCAGGCCCATCCGCCACTGCCCTGCTGAGTCACGCCCACTACAACCCCGCCCACGAGGTGGACGTGCTGCCACTGGCGGCCGTCGCGCCGCTCATCACGCCGGCCATTCTGGCGGAGGTCATCGGCTCTGCGTTGCAGCATTGGGCTGTCGTGGTGGTGGACCTGCCGCCGGTGAACGAGAGCGGCCTGTCGGCCCGGCTGGCCGCGGCGTGTGACGGCACGCTCCTCGTGGCCGAGGCCAACCGCCAGCGCCAGGAGACCTGCCTCGCCGCCGCCGACCGCCTCCGCGAGGCCGACGCCAACCTCCTGGGCACCGTGCTGAACAAGCGAACCTTCCCCGTGCCCGCATGGCTCTACCGCCGCGCATGAACACGCCCCTTCACCAACCTCGCGACCGCAACCACGCCGCTGCCCACGGCCGGGGCCGCAACACCGCCCGGCGGCGCACGCTGCTCACCCTGGCGGACCAGGCCACCGTCAGCGCGACGAACTTCGCCACCGTCGTCATCGTCGGCAAAGCGTGCGCACCTACCGAGCCGGAGCAGTTCGGCCTGTACGTACTCGGGCTGAGCCTCACCTTCCTGGTGAACGAGGCGCACGCGGCACTCGTCTCCACGCCGCACACCGTCACCAGCCCGCGCCTCACCGGGGAGCGGCAACGGGCCTTCAACGGCAGCACGCTGCTGCACCAGTTCGCGGTCAGCGCGGTGCTGGCGGTGGGCTTCGTGTGCGGGGCGGGGCTTGCCTGGCTCCTGGGCCGGGCGGACATCGCCGGCGTGCTGCTCACGCTAAGCGTCGTCGGGGCGGCCATCGGGCTTCGGAACTACGCACGCCTCTTCTGCTTCGCCGTGCGGCGAACCGGCAGCGCATTCACCCTCGACGCGGCAACCTCCCTGCTGCAGGTGGCACTGCTGCTGGCGCTGTGGCACGCCGGCGGGCTGCACGCGTGGTCCGCACTGTTGGTGGTGGGCATGGCCAACACCGTGCCGGCCGTGCTGTGGCTGCTGCCGAACCTGCGGCACTTCAGCCCGCGCCTCGCCGTCGCCCGCACGGACCTGCTGGCCAACTGGCCGTTGATGCGGTGGGTCTTCGTCTCCGGAGCGCTCTGGACGCTGGGCATGTACCTCTACCCCTGGGCGATCGAAGGCCTGAGAGACACCGCCGCCGTGGCCGCGTGGGGCGCAGCCTTTACCGTGGCCAACGTGGGCAACCCGATTCTGCTGGGCCTGCAGAACGTGGTGGGCCCGAGCATCGCCTTCGCCTGGACGGAGGCCGCCACGCCGGCCGACTTCCGCGGGTATGTGCTTAAGGCTGCGGGGCAGTTCGTCGCGGCCATGGTGCCGGTGGCACTGGTGCTGGGCCTTTCGGCAAGCTGGCTGCTGGGCGGGCTGTTCGGCGAGCCGTTCGCGGCGTACGGCACCACCGTCGCCCTGCTGGCCGCCGCGACCGTGGTGCAGGCCTGCGGCTTCACCCTCAGCCGCGGCCTGTTCGCACTCGGCCGCGCGGACCTGGACACGCTCACCAACGTTGCGCCGCTCGTCGTACTGCTGACCGCCGGCGTGTGGCTCATCGTGCAGCACGGCCCGACGGGCGCTGCCGCCAGCCTGCTCATCGCACAACTCGCCGCCACCACGCTGCGGGCGGGGTTCTTCCTTTCCGTGACACGTCGGCCGGCAACCGCGCCGACACTCACCAGGAGCGTCGCGTGAGCACCCTCACCCTTCGGGCCGTGCCGCATGTCGATGACAGCCCGCGGCTGCCGCTGCTGTTGCCGCTGCTGCTGGCCGCACTCTTCTTCGCCGCCACGCACGACCCGTACGCGAGCCACGCGTGGCAGACGACGGTGGACGGCGAGGTGAACGACCTGGTCACCCGCGTGGCCGAGGGCAACCCGGTGCGGCAGGTGGCGTTCCTGCTGCTGGGCGGGCTGGGCGTGCTGGGCCTGTGCGTGCCGGCGGCCCGGCCGTTCGCGCCCAGGCCGGCCGTGCTCGTGCCGCTGGCGCTGCTCGTCGTGTGGGCGGGGCTGAGCCTCGGCTGGTCGCAAACGCCGGGGCTGACGCTCAAGCGGCTGGTGGTCATCGGCAGCGTGCTGGCGGCCGCGACGGCACTCGTGAAGCACGGCACGCTTACGAAGCTGGTGGAGACGGCGTTCGTCACCAGCGGCATCCTGCTGGCGGTGGGCGTGGTGGTGCAACTGACGATGGGCCCGCCGTACCCGGGCGTTACCGCGAGCCGCTTCGCCGGCACGCTGCACCCGAACCACGCGGCACTCAACGCGGCACTGCTGCTGCTCTCGGCACTGGTACTCTCACGCCGCGGGCGTTGGTTCGTGCTGGTGGCGTTGATCGCCGCGACGGCCCTCCTGCTGACGCGCAGCCGCACCGCCCTGGCGGCGACCATCGCGGCGGTGGGCGTGATGGCGGTGCTGCGCATCCCGGCGGGCCGGTTCAAGTGGCCGGTGCTGGTGGCGGCGGTGGTTCTCTCGGCCGGGCTGGCGCTGCTGGCCGCGGACGCGTTGCCGCCGGTGTGGCAGGCGCTGCTGATGGGCCGCGAAGAGTCCGACGTGCGCACGCTGACCGGGCGGACGGACATCTGGGCGTTTGCCCTCTCGCGCCTGGACGACCCGGGGCGATGGCTCGTGGGCTTCGGGTACGACAGCTTCTGGTCGGCCGAGCGGACCGCGGCGGTGAGCGCGCAAAGCAGCTTCAAGATCAGCGAGGGGCACAGCCTGTACATCGACGGCGTGCTGGAGCTTGGGCTCATCGGCCTTTGCCTGCAGGCGACGGCCGCGGGCACCGCCTGGCTTCTCTACGCTCGTCATGCACGCAGCACCGGTGTTGCAGAAGCCGGCATCGCCCAGGCCGGCCCGGCGGCGGCTGGCTTCGCCGCGGCCATTCTGGCGTTCGCCGCCGTGCACGGGCTGGCCGAGAGCGCACTGAACGACGCCCACCTGCCCACCTTCTTCGCGCTGGGCGTGATCCTGCACGCCGCACTCTTCGGTGCACAGATTTCGTCGGAGGGACGATGAACCCGCGTATTCTGCTCGTCACCGGCGACTGGCCGCCGGGCCTCAGCGGCGTGGGCGACTACGCCGCCCGCCTGGCCACGAGCCTGCAGACCGGCGGCACGCACGTGAGCGTCCTGACGACCGACCGCCCCGGCCTGCAGCAGTTGCCGGGCATCGACCTGCTGACCACGCCGGACTGGAAACTCCGCCGCGCCCCGGCGCTGCGGAAACTGCTGGTGGGCTTCGACCTGGTGCACGTTCAGTACCCGGCGATCGACTACGGCCGAAGCCCGCTGATCAACCTGCTTCCGCTTTTGTGCGGCGGGGCGCGTTCGCTCGTGACGATCCACGACTTCCGCGTGATGCGCCGCCGCTGGCGTGCCCGCACCCTGCCGATGCTGCTGGCCGCTGATGCGCTGGCCTGCGTGGACCGCGACGACGTGCCGGCGATCCGTCACTGGTGCCGCCGGACGGCAAGCTGCCTGCCCATCGCCTCGAACATCGACCCGGTGCCGACCACCAGCGCCCAGGCCGAGGCGCTGCGGCGCGAACTGAAGATCACCGACGGCGAGTTCGTGTTCGCGTACTTCGGCATCATCTACCCGCACAAGGGCCTGCCGGAACTGATTGATGCGGTGGACCTGCTCCGGCGATTGTTCGAGGTGCGGCTGCTGGTTATCGGGGACTTTGACCGCGAAGCGCCCTGGCGGGAGGGCGTCACCTGGGCCCGCGGCGCCGATGCAGCGCGCGTCAGCCGCCTGCTGCAGACCGCCGACGCCGCGGCGCTGCCCTTCCACACGGGTGCCGCCAGCAACCGCAGCAGCCTGCTGGCCGCGATGGTTCACGGCCTGCCGACAGTGACCACGGCCGGCCCGGCGACACCGTCACAATTCGACAACGACTTCCCCGTGCTGCTGGTGCCGCCGCAGGACACCGCCGCCCTCACGGCCGCACTCCGCCGGCTGGTGGAGGACGAAGCGCTGCGGGCGCAGCTCGCCCAGGCCGCAACAGCCCGCGGCGCGCGCCTCAGCTTGCAGGCCGTGGCCGCCCAGCACGCCGATTTGTACGAGCAGTGCCTCACCCGCCCGGCGGCGATGAAGGGAGCCACGCGTGAGGGTGCTTAACGTTCACAATTATCACATCGGCCACGGCGGCATGGAGGTGCTGCACGAGAGCCTCACGCGCCTCCTGCGTGCCCGCGGGCACGCGGTGCAAGAACTGGTGCGGCACAACGAGGCGATCGACACGCCGCTGAAGAAGCTCGTGGCCGTGGGCAGCGGCGTCTACTCCCCGTCGGCGAAGCGTGACACCGCCGAGGCGATCCGCACGTTCCGCCCGGACGTGGCGCACCTGTTCAACCTGTACCCGCAGCTGTCGGTGAGCGTGATCGACGCGTGTCACTGCGCCGGCGTGCCCGTTGTGCTTCACGTGCAGGATTACAAGCTCACCTGCCCCACCGCCCAGCACTTGCGCGACGGCCAACCCTGCCACGCCTGCCTCGGCGGGCGTGAGTACAACGCAGCCCGCTACAACTGCCGCGGCAGCCGCGCGATGAGCACCGCCTACGCCGTGCGCAACGCCGCGGTGCGCCTCTCCCGGCGGGTACACGAGCGCGTGTCGCGGTTCATCACGCCGACGCGGTTCGTGCGCGACCTGACCGTGAACGCCGGCTACCCGGCGGACCGGATGGAGGTCATCCCCAACTTCTTTGACCTGCCCGACGCAGACGCGTGCACGCCCCCGACGGCCCAGGGGGGTTATGTGGCGTACGTCGGCCGAATCAGCCCGGAAAAGGGGCTGGACGTGCTGCTGGAAGCTGCGCGGATCTCGGGCTTGCCGGTGAAAATCGCCGGTGACCCGTCGGCCATGCCCCAGCTTGCGGCACAGGCTTCACCTTCAGTGCAGTTCGTCGGCAAGCTCGGCCGCGGTGAGGTCGGGCCGTTCCTCAACGGCGCTCGGTTCCTGGTCGTGCCGAGTGTCTGGTACGAGGCGTTCGGCATCGTCGCGGCCGAGGCGATGGCACGGCTTCGGCCGGTCATCGCCTCGGACATCGGCGGGCTGCCCGAGGTCGTACAGCATGAGCGCACAGGTCTGCTCGTCCCGCCGAACGACGCGGCCGCACTCGCCGCCGCCATGTGCCGCCTCTGGGACGACACGCCGCTGAACCACCGCCTCGCCGAGGCCGCCCGCATCGACGCGCAGGCCCGCTTCACGACCGACGCGTTCTACGAGCGACTCATCCCGGCCTACCGGCGTGCGGCCGAACTTGTGGCGGACCGCACCACACCCCCCGGCCGTGCCGTGGTTACCTCCTGAGCCATCAACCTTCCGACCAACGACGAACATGCTCATTTCAACCACCCGTTACGACTCTGCCCGCCCGCTCCGCATCGCCGTCATCGGCGGCCGGGGCGTGCCCAGCAACTACAGCGGCGTGGAGACGGTCTGCGCGGAACTCTACAGCCGCATCGCGGAGCGCGGGCACCGCGTCAGCGTCTACTGCCGCCCGCAGGTGCGCCTGAGCAGCAACCGCGTCTACCGCGGCATCCGCCAGGTGCGCACGCCCGCGCCGGGCGGCAAGAACTTCGAGACGCTCAGCCACACACTCACGAGCCTCACACACGCCCTGACGTACGGCGACGAGGGGAACCGCTTCGACCTGGTGTGCCTCTACACACTCGCGCCGCACCTTTTCGCACCGCTGTGCAAGGCGGCCGGGGTGCCGGTGGTGGGGCACATTCAAGGCCTGGACTGGCAGCGGGCCAAGTGGAAGGGCCTGGGGGCGAAGGTCATCCGCCTTGGCGAGGCGGCGATGCTCCGCTACGCCGATGCGCTCATATCCCCGGCCACCTTTCTTTGCGATCATTACGAACGCAACCACGGCCGCAGCTGCACCATGGTGCCCAACGGCGTGCCGGCCGTGCAGGTGGAGCCGGACGCCGCCCGCCTCGCGGCGCTGGGGCTGGAGGCGGGCAAGTACATCGCGTGCATCGGCCGGCTGGTGCCCGAGAAGCGCGTGCAGGACGTCATCCACGCCTTTCGCGCCGCCGGGGACTTCGGCTGCAAGCTGGCCATTGTTGGGGACGGCTCGACGACCCCGGACTACGTCCGCCAACTTCACGCCGCCGCGGCCGGGGATGCGCGCATCGTCTTCACCGGGCTGCAGCGGTGCAACAACCTGGAGTCGATCTTCGCCGGGGCGCGGCTGTTCGTCTCGGCCAGCGAACTCGAAGGCCTGCCCGTGACGATGCTCGAAGCCATGAGCCACGGCCTGCCCGTGCTGGCCAGCCGGATTCCCCCGCATGAACAGTTGCTGAGCCTGCCCGGCTACGACCTGTTCTTCGCCCCGGCGGACGTCGCCGGGCTGACGGCCAAGCTCGATGCCGCCCTGGGCTCGCCCGAGGTGCTCCGCGCGACGGGCGAGGCCTTGCGCGAGCAGGTCCGCCGGCACTTTGACTGGGCCGTCATCGCAGACGCCACGATCGAGGCCTACCGCCGCACGGTGCAGGCACACCGCAACCGCCGCGAGCGGCCGATTGAGTCTGCAGGCGCGGCATTGCCTTCACCGGCGTAGGCCCGCCGCGCGCGGTACCCGGCATCTTCACCGCTTCCTGGCCTGCTGCTCCAGCAGGAGCGCGACGAGTGCCGTCCAGCCGGTCTGGTGGCTTGCGCCAAGGCCCTTGCCGGTGTCGCCGTGGAAGTACTCGTGGAAGAGCACCAGGTCCTTCCAGTGCGGGTTGGCGGCGTAGCGGGTTTCGTCGGCGAGGCTCGGGCGGGTGCCGGCCTCGTCGGGGGTGAAGAGCGTGCAGAGCCGCCGGCGGATCTCGTCGGCGGCGTCGTGCAGGTTCATCATGCGGCCGCTGCCGGTGGGCACCTCCACCTTCAGCGTGTCGCCGTAGAAGTGGTGGTACCGCTCCAGCGCCTCGACGAGCAGGTAATTCACCGGGAACCAGACCGGCCCGCGCCAGTTGCTGTTGCCGCCGAACAGGTCCGTCTCGCTCTCGCCGGGCACGTAGCGGACGGTGCGGTCCTGCCCGTCGAGGCCCAGGACGAACGGCTGCTCGGCGTGGTACTTCGAGAGCGAGCGGATGCCGTGCGGGCTGAGGAACTCGTTCTCGTCGAAGACGTACGCCAGGATCCGGCGAAGCCGGCCGGGGGACGGCACGGCCAGCAGCTTGCGCGGCGTGCCGTCGGGGCAGTTGCCCCCGGCGATGTGCCGGGCCAGTTCCGGCCGGTGCTTCATGAACCACTCGAAGCGTTTGGCGAAGCCCGGCAGCCGGCCCAGGATCTCGTCATCCAGTGTGAATGCACTAAACAACGGCACCAGGCCCACGAGGCTGCGGACCTTCAGTGGAAGCTCGTGGCCGTTGAGGCGGATGCGGTCGTAGTAGAAGCCGTCGGCGTCGTCCCACAGGCCGGTGCCGCCGATGGTGTTGATCGCGTCGACGATCTGCACGAAGTGCTCGAAGAACTTGCTGGCCAGGTCCTCGTAGGCCAGGTCGCGCTGGCCGTCGCCGCGTACGCCGCCGTCGGCCAGTTCCAGGGCCATCTGCAGCATCTGGCTGCAGTAGAAGGCCATCCAGCCGGTGCCGTCGGCTTGTTCGAGGCTCTCGACGCCGGGCATGGGTCGGCTGCGGTCGAAGAGGCCGATGTTGTCCAGCCCGAGGAAGCCGCCGCCGAAGATGTTGTTCCCGGACGCGTCCTTGCGGTTGACCCACCACGTGAAGTTCAGCAGCAGCTTCTGGAACGCCCGGGCAAGGAACTGCCGGTCGCGCTGGCCCTTGCCCGTCTTGCCGAAGTTGGCCCGGCGGCCGGACGGCTTCGCGCCGGTCATCTTGTAGACGCGGTAGCAGGCCCAGGCGTGGGTCGGCGGGTTGACGTCGGAGAAGTCAAACTCGTACGCCGGCAACTCGCCCGAGGGGTGCATGTACCACTCGCGGAGCATCAGCAGCAGTTGGTTCTTGGCGAAGGCCGGGTCGGTACGGCTCATCGGCAGCATGTGAAAGGCGGTGTCCCACATGGCGTACCAGGGGTACTCCCACTTGTCGGGCATGCTGATGACGTCGCGGTTGAACAGGTGCTTCCAGTTGCGGTTGCGGAGGTTCCAGGCGCGTTCCGGCGGCGGCGGCGGCTGGGCGGGGTCCCCGGCGTGCCAGCGCGGTACAATGTAATGGTAGAACTGACGGGTAAACAACAGCCCCGCGTGCGCCTGCCGGGCCACCTGCGTCTCCTGCGGCGTGAGCGTCGACGGCAGCCGGGCGGTGTAGAACGCGTCACACTCCTTGCGGCGGGCGTTGAAGACGCGGCCGAAGTCCGCGAACGCGTCGGCCGACGCAGACACAGACGCCGAGGCCGTTGAAGTCGCCGGCGTTTCTTCAGCCACACGGGTTAACCGCAGCTGCAGCACGCGTTCTTCGCCGGCCGGCACGCTGATCATGCAGTAGGCGGCGGCCTTGGTGCCGCGCTGGTCCGCCCGGAGCACGCGCGGCTCGCCGTCGATGATGTGTCGGTGGAATGCGTCCTTGTACCGCCGGTCGTCGGCCTCGCGGGCGTGGAAAAGCTTCTCGGTGTTCGTCTCGTTGTCGGTGAACAGCAGCGTCTGGCGGGCACCGTCCAGCTTCTGCACCTCCAGCACGAACCGGCCGAGCGTGGCGTGCTCCGCGGTGATCTGCCGCTCGCCGCTCTTGTACAGCTTCGGCTTGGGCACGTCGTACCCCTCGTCCTTCACGCCCCAGGCCCAGGTGTTGCGGAACCAGAGTTGCGGCAGCAGGAAGATCGGCTTGGTCGTCGGCCCGCGGTTGGCCACGGTGATGCGGATGCACACGTCCTCGGCGTCGGCCTTGGCGTATTCCGCGAAGACGTCGAAGTACTTCTCGTCGTCGAAGATGCCGGTGTCGGCCAGTTCGTACTCCGGCTGGTGCTTGGTGCGTTTGCGCCCCTCGCGGATCAGCTGCACGTACGGGAACGGCCGCTGCGGGTACTTGTAGAGGCTCCGGCAGTAGCTGAAGGTGGGCGTGGCGTCGAGGTAGTAGTAGCACTCCTTGACGTCCTCGCCGTGGTTCGACTCGTACGGGGTCACACCGTAAAGCCGCTCCTTGAGGATCGGGTCCAGCCCGTTCCAGAGCGCCACGGAGAAGCAGAGGCGGCACTGGCGGTCGGTGAAGCCCAGCAGGCCGTCTTCCCCCCAGCGGTAGGCTCGGCTGCGGGCCTGGTCGTGGGGGAAGCTGTTCCAGACGTCGCCTGTTCCGGAATAGTCCTCGCGGACGGTGCCCCACTGGCGTTCGGACAGGTAAGGCCCCCACCGTTTCCAGTTGGCACGGCGGGCGGCGTCCTGTGCCAGACGATTCTCCTCGGCAGTCGGCATAGCCAACACAGTAACGAACCGGGACGGTTCACCCCAAGTGCCTGCGCCGTCGGCTTCGGCAAGTCGTCACTGTCGAGGCCGCCCGTTACCCGGGTTACTCGGCGACCTTCGCCCGGTAGGCGGCCAGCACCGTCTGGATGTCCTGGCCTTCCGGCACGAAGACCATCGCCGACCCGTTGATGCAGTGCCGCAGGCCCGTGGGCGTCTGCGGCGCGTCCGGGAAGACGTGCCCGAGGTGGCCGTCGCAGCGGGCGCACTCCAACTCCGTCCGCACCATGCCGTAGCGGGTGTCGTCCTTTTCCTGCACTGCGGCATCACTCACGGGCTTGTAGAAGCTCGGCCAGCCGGTGCCGGACTCGAACTTCGTACCGCTGGCGTACAGGGCGTTGCCGCAGCCTGCACAGTGGAAAACGCCTTCTCGCTTCTCCTTGTTTAGCGGGCTGGTGTGGGCGCGCTCCGTGCCGTCCTCGCGGAGGATGGCGAAGGCTTTGTCGTCGAGCATGCGTTGCCAGTCTTCACGCGTGAGGGACTTGGGCTGCTCGGGGATGATGATGACGTCGCCGGCGGCCGACTCGCCGGCCGGCCGGGTCGCCGGGCCGGCCGCGTCGGCGATGCCGCTGGCCGATTCGGAGCAGCCGACCGCCGTCAGCAAGGCGAGCAGGCAGGTCGAAAGGAGGAGGGGTCGGTTCATGGCAAATCGTATGCGGCCCGGACCGGCCGGCGCGGACGCATCCACCTTCACCGGGCAAAACGCGTGAAAATGCCCCTACAGATCGCTGTTGTGATGCCGTCGGCACCCCACTAGACTCCGTGCATGACACTTTTGACCTCCCGCGAGGCGGGCAAGGCTGACTCGGACGACCTGGGCGACGCCTCCGCCGGCCATTTCGGGCCCTACGGCGGCACCTACGTCCCCGAAACCCTCGTCGGCGTGCTCGAAGAGCTCTCCGCGGCCTACGAGGAGGCCCGACAGGACCCCGCGTTCAAGCAGGAACTCGACGGGCTCCTCAAAAACTTCGTCGGCCGGCCCAGCGGGCTTTACTTCGCCGGCCGGCTGACAGAGCACTTCGGCGGCCCGAAGATCTACCTCAAGCGCGAGGACCTGAACCACACCGGCGCCCACAAGATCAACAACAGCCTCGGCCAGGCCCTCCTGGCCGTGCGCATGGGCAAAAAACGGATCATCGCCGAGACCGGTGCCGGCCAGCACGGCGTCGCCACCGCCACCGCCGCCGCCTTGCTGGGCCTCAAGTGTGACGTCTTCATGGGCTCAGAAGACATCCGCCGGCAGAACCTGAACGTCTTCCGCATGCGGCTCATGGGGGCCAACGTCATCGAGGTCAACTCGGGCTCCCGAACCCTCAAGGACGCCACCAACGAAGCCATGCGCGACTGGATGTCCACCAGCCACGACACGCACTACATCATCGGCAGCGTCGTCGGCCCGCACCCGTTCCCGACCATCGTCCGGGACTTTCAGCGCATCATCGGCGACGAAACCAAGCAGCAGTGCCTCTATCTCGAAGGCCGGTTGCCCGACGCCGTCATCGCCTGCGTCGGCGGCGGGTCCAACGCGGCGGGCATCTTCTTCCCGTTCATCGAGGACGCGGGCGTGCGGCTCATCGGCGTCGAGGCCGGCGGCCGGGGCACCTGCGCCGGCGAGCACGCCGCCCCGCTCAGCCACGGCTCACCGGGCGTGCTTCACGGCTCGCTGAGCTACGTGCTCCAGGACGACGACGGGCAGACGTCACTGGTCCACAGCTGCTCGGCCGGGCTGGACTACCCGGGCGTCGGCCCGGAACACGCCTGGTGGAAAGACTCCGGCCGGGTGGAGTACGTCTGCATTACCGACGAACAGGCGCTGGACGCCTTCCGGCTGCTGGCGTGCCTGGAGGGCATCATCCCGGCGTTGGAGACGGCCCACGCGTTCGCGCACCTCTCGGCGCTGTGCAAGAAGATGACGCCCGAGCAGGTCGTGGTGGTGAACCTGTCCGGCCGGGGCGACAAGGACTGCCAGGAGGCGGCCCGGCTGATCGAGGAGATGGAGCGACTGCACCGTTGAGGCCACGCTGCGGGCCGGGGAAGCAGGTTCGCCCGGAGCTTTTTCCGGTGCGTGCTGGCGCACCCGTTCCGGATGTTGGACCCGGGGCGTAAAATATCGAAAGATCAATCTGAGAAGCAGCAAACCCGGCCCGTCGGGCCGACGTAACACTGCGTGTTGATCCAGCAAGCCAGATCCATGCCGTCTTCCGGAATCGCCAGCCGTCTTTCGATCCGGCAGACCTTCGCCGCCCTGCGTAGCGAAGGTCGCATCGGACTTATGCCGTTCCTGGCGGCCGGTTATCCGGACCTCGCAACGACCAAGCTCACCCTGGAGCGCCTCCAGGCCGCCGGGGCGAGCATGATCGAAATCGGGTTCCCGTTTTCCGACCCCATCGCCGACGGGCCGGTGGTTCAGGAGGCGTTCACCGCCGCCCTGAACCGCAACCTCCGCCTGACGGACATCTTCGAGGCCGTCCGGGCCGTTCGGCCTGCCTTGTCGATTCCACTCGTCGCGATGGTGAGCTACTCGATCGTCTACCGCTACGGCACGGCGGAGTTCGTCGCCGAGGCCAAGGCCGCCGGCTTCGACGGGCTGATCCTGCCAGACCTGCCCCCGCCCGAGGCCGGCCTCGTCTGCGAGCAGGTGCAGGAAGGCGGGCTGGACACCATCCTGCTGTGCGCCCCCACCACCAAGCCCGAACGCCGACGCCAGATCGCCGAGCTTTCCAGCGGGTTCATCTACTACCTCTCCGTCAGCGGCGTCACGGGTGAGCGCGACAAGCTCCCGGCGGACGTGGCCGAGAACCTCCGCCAGCTCAAGAGCGAAACCGACAAGCCCGTCTGCGTCGGGTTCGGCATCAGCAAGGCCGAGCACCTGCAGCAGCTCAAGGGTCTGGCGGACGGGGCGATCGTCGGCTCGGCCGTCATCCGCCGGATGAAAGAGCACGCCGGCGACCCCCACGACGCCGCCAACGCCGCGGCCGGCTTCTGCCGCGAACTGCTCGTGACCAAGTGAAGCCCCGGCCTTCACTCGGCACAGGGCCTCACTTTGCACAGGGCCTCACGTTGCACAGACCCTCGCTTTGCATGGGGTCCGGGATGCGGTCTGGGCGGGTCTGACAGGCGCATCATCAGCAGGCTCAGCACGAGCGAGACCCCGCCCATCAGCCAAAAGAGCCCGGTGATGCCAACCGCCGGCTCCAGCAGGCCCAGACCCAGCATCACGAGGCCTGAGTAGACCGCCGTGATCAGTTTGTGAACGGCGAATGCCCCCGCCACCGTGCAGCCGCCGACCTGTGCGGGCCTGGCCGCCCGGCCGAGCCACATGCCCATCGGCGCGCCACCCGCCGCGAACGCCGGCGCGAACGCCACGAACGCCCCGGCGGTCACCCAGCCGGAGTCTGTCGCCGCCATTGTCAGAATGCAGACCGACGCCAGGCTGCTGCCCACCCCCACGTAAAGCGGCAGTCGCACGCGGTCCAGCACGAACGCCGCAGACACGTTCACGGCCAGCCCGGCCACCGCGCCCAAACTCGCGGCTGCGCCCACGGCGGTGTCCGCCCAGCCCAGCTCGTCCACCAGGCGAATCGCCCCGAAGCTCAATACCCCGATCTGAAAGCTGAACGCCAGCAACGACAGGTGCACGTACGCCATCAGCGGCTTGTTGGCCAGCGGGGCGGCGTAGGTTTGCACCATCGCCCGCAACTCGTCGCGCACAGGCCGAAGCGGCAGTGCCTTCTCCTCCCCCGGGTATTGCCACAGCACCACCCCGGACACGACCATAAGCCCGGTGCATACCAGCAGCACCGCCGAGTAGCCGCCCCACCACCCGGCCAGCGCAGTGGCCAGGAACGGTGCGACGACGGCCGTGGCCGAGAGGACGCTGCGGTAGATGCTGTTGGCAGCCCCCTGCCGACGGTCGCTGATGGCCTGGGTGAGCGTGTTGAGGTTGACGAACGCGTTGCTCATCGCCCCGCCGAGCAGCAGGATGCCCGCCCACGCCGCCGGCTTGCCGAAGAGGCCCATCGCCAGTGTCGCCACGCCGACGAGCCAGAGGCTGACCGCGCCGAGCCGCCGCTGGCCGAACCGGTCCGAGAGCGCGCCAAGCAGCAGCACGCCAAGCAGCACGCCGACGAAGCGGCTTGAGTTGAGAAACCCCCACTGGCTGCTGGAGAAACCAAGCTCCTGCGTCGCCCATAGCGGCAGCACGACAGAGGTGGCACTGACGAGCAGCCCGAACGGCAACGCCGCAGCCACGATGACCGCCATCCGCCGTCGGCCCAGCGTGCCCAGCGCCCGGCTCTGCAGCAGCCGCCCGGCGAAGCGCCCGCCGAGCTTTCCGCCGGGCACAGGCGTGGCGGCATGCTCGACGGACTCGGCAGACGGTTGCATGGCCCCGCACCATAAGGCCGAGTCGAGCCTCCCGCCACCGCGGCCCCCGGCCACCATCGGCACGCCTTCCATGCCGGTTCTGCGGGAAACACATGACTTTTCGTACTCCGTTCGGTACTGTCGCGAAGCCCATGGACGTGCTGCAACAGACTCTGCAAACCCATTTCGGCCTCGACGACTTCCGCCGCGCCCAGCGCGAGGTCATCGAGGCCGTGCTCGCCGGCGACGACGTCCTGTGCGTCATGCCCACCGGTGCCGGCAAGAGCCTCTGCTACCAGCTCCCGGCCGTGGTCAAAGGCGGGCTCAGCGTCGTCGTCAGCCCGCTGATCTCGCTGATGAGCGACCAGGTCCGCCAACTGGCCGACCGGGACATCCCCGCCCTCATGCTCAACAGCAGCATGGACGCCGGGGCGATGCGCGACACCCTCCGCCAGGTCGAAAACGGCTACGAGGGGCTGCTCTTCGTCGCGCCGGAGCGCTTTTTCACCGGCAGCTTCTTCTCGCTCATGCAGCAGAAGACGCTCACGCTGCTCGCCATCGACGAGGCCCACTGCATCAGCCAGTGGGGGCACGACTTTCGGCCCGAGTACAAGCAGCTGGGCTTCGTGCGGGAGAAGCTGAACCGCCCGCCGTGCATTGCGCTGACGGCCACCGCGACCGAAGAGGTCCGCCAGGACGTGATCGCGAGCCTGCAGCTTCGCCCGCCGGCGGTTTTCGTCACGGGCTTCGACCGCCCGAACCTCCGCTACCTGGCCCGCCGCGTGACCACCGCCGACCGCGATGCCGTGGTGCTCAAGCAGCTTGCCGAGGAGCCGGGCAGTGCCATCATTTATTGCAGCACGCGTAAAGCCGTGGAAGCGGTGACGGACCTTGTCGCGGCAAGGTTCCCGGGCCGGTGCGTGGTGGCCTACCACGCCGGGATGGACGCCGAGGCACGCCGCCGCAACCAGGAGCAGTTCATGGCCACCGCCGGTGCCGTGGCCGTGGCAACGAACGCGTTCGGCATGGGCATCAACAAGCCGGACACGCGGCTGGTGATGCACTACAACATCCCCGGGACGCTGGAGGCGTACTACCAGGAGGCCGGCCGCGCCGGCCGCGACGGCCTGCCGGCCACCTGCCTGCTGCTGTTCAACTTCCGCGACCGCGCGACGCAGGAGTACTTCATCGGCCGAATCGGCAAGGACGGCTCGATGGAGCCGGACGTGCTCGAGGAACTCAAGGCCCGCGCCGCCAATAAGCTGGAGTGGATGTGCAAGTACGCCCAGGCCCCTGGCGGCCGGCGACGGATGATCCTGGACTACTTCGGCGACGAAACCCCCATCACCGACGACACCGACGACGCACTGGCCTACGCCGGCGTGAAGGCCTCCGAGGAAGTCAGCCTCGTGGCCCGCAAGATGCTCTCGGCCGTGGCACGGATGCACGGGCAGTTCGGCGCCGGCATCGTGGCCGAGGTGCTCTCGGGCAGCCAGAGCGAGAAGATACAGCGGTTCAACCTTACGCAGCTGAGCGTACACGGGCTGCTCAAGGAGCTGCCCACAAGACGCATCGTTTCGATGGTGCACCGCCTCATCGAGGCCGGCCTGGTGGCGCAGAAGCCGGTCACGGGCCTGCCGAACGTGAAGGTGCTGGGCCTGAGCCCCGCCGGCGTGGCCGTGATGAAAGGCGAACGCCCCGTGCCCCCCATGCTGGCGGACCTGTTGCCGAGCCGCAAAAAGGGCGTCGCGAGCTCGACGAGCAACGACGACCCCAGCCGCAACGGCGGCGGCGCGGTCTATCGCAACGGCAGCACGGCCGCCGCACCCGCCGACGAGGACGACGCGTACGAGCCCGACGAAGAGACCCTGGCCCGCTACAAGCGCCTCAAGGAGATTCGCCGCGAACTGGCCACCGCCGACGAGGTGCCGGCCTACTGCGTCTGCAGCGACAAGACGCTCCGCGCCATCGCCCGGTACGCCCCGCGGGACGCCAACGGCCTGGGCGCGATCCACGGCATGGGGCCCTCACGCGTCTCGAAGTACGGCCAGGCCCTGCTCGGCGCGCTTCGAGTGTGAAGCACTGGCCGGGGCATGACGCCGGGCCTCCACTCACCAAGTCACTCACCGGTCTGGCTCACCTGCCGCCCGCCAGACGCTGCCGTCGGCGGCGCGGTACTCCAGTTCGAGGCCGAGGTCGTCCACGAGTTGCTGCTGGTCGATCACCCGCCCGCGTCGCCAGCCGTCGAAGTAGACGATCCGCCCGCCGGCCTCCACGCCCTCGCTCACACTCGCAAGGTGCCGCCGGTAGCCGGGGTCTTCACGGCGGGTGCTCAGGTTGTACCGCTGCGGCAGCCGGCCGGGCAGGCGGTCGTGCAGCAGGTAGAACGCGTCGGGGGCGTTGGTGAACACCGGCACCGTCTCGGGGATGTTCTGCATGGTGTACGCGATCAACTCGCTGTTGCGCCAGCGGTCGCTGTGGAAGCCGAGGCTGCCCTGGGGCGCGGCGGCCACCCATGCCGTGCCGCGAACCGCCTGGCCGAGCACGAACACGCCCAGCAGCAACGCCAGCAGCTTCGGCCCCCAGCCGGGCAAGCCCCGCGACACCGGCCCGACCACCCCCACCCCCATCAGCCCGATGAGCATCACCTGCAGCGGCGAGAAGATGCGAAAGTCGAACGGCGTGTGGGCGTCGAACCACGTCTTGCTCGTGTAGATGAACACGCCGTACGTTAGCCCGCACAGGCTCAGCACGCCGACGGCCTTGGCCCGGCGGCCGGCGGCGGCTTCGGCGGCCGCTTCGCCTTCATCGCCCTCCCGCCGCCAGCCCACGTCACGGGCCGCGTCACGGGCGGCGTCACGGGCGTGCCACCCGGTGCGCAGCGCCAGCACCACCAGCACCACGCCCAGGCCGACCAGCAGCCACATCAGGCCGCTGGACGGGGCCGGGGCGAGCCACTCGGCGAACGTCTGGGCGGCCGAGAGCAGTTCCTCACGTTTCGGCGGGTTGAAGGCGGCCTCGCGGTTGGTCGTCGAGCCGGCCAACAGCCGGTTGCGTAGCGCCCAGAGCCCGGGCAGCAGCCCCGCGGCCAGCGCGAACACCGCCGACCGCGCCAGCCGCTGCGACCACGACATTTGCGACACAAGCAGCACCGCCAGCGTCCCGCCGCCCACCAGGAAGATGCCCGCGTAGCGCGTCAGGCAGCCCAGCCCCACCAGCAGCCCCGCGGCCAGCGCCAGCCCGTACCGCGGGCGGTGCGCGTGCTCCACCAGCAGCAGCAACGCCGCGGACATCAGCAGCAGGTAGAGCGGCTCGCTCCACAGGTGGCTGAAGGTTTCCAGGAGGCCCGGCGTGAAGAAGGCCGCGCCCGCCACCACCCCGGCCACCGGGGCCGCGCCCGTACGCCGAACCAGCGTCAGCATCAGCCCGATGCAACCGGCCATGCACACGGCACCCACGCCCGCGGCCCAGGTATGCACGGGAACGCCCAGCCAGTAGCTCGGCGCCAACGCCGCCGCGGCCCCGGGCGGGTAGTGCGTGGCGGGGCGCGGGTCGCCGTCGATGTCCATGGCCATGGCCCCCTCGAACTGCGCCAGGCTCCGTGAGATGACGATGTACGCGCCCGAGTCCGGCGAGAGGCCCACCCCCTGCCGCGTCGCCGCGAGCACGCTCGCCACGGCCAGCAGCATCATCAGCGCCGTCACCCAGGGCCACGCGTTTCGGGCGACGGGCCGGCTGCGCACGGCGGAGGACATGGTCTGGCTTGCGGTCACAAGTCCGGCCAGTGTGCAGGCGGACGCGTGTGGAAACAAGCCGGCCGGGCACGTGTCGCAGCGGCCTGATACGCCAGCCTGCTGCGGGTGTGCCGGTTCGTGTAACATGCCGCCCATGCCCACATTCCCCGTCGAACCCGGTTTCCACCATGTCGCCCTGCGTGTGCGTGACTTTGACAAGTCGCTGGCGTTGTACGCCCAGCACTTCGGCTTCACGCCGCGAATCGCCTGGGGGGAGGCACCCAAGCGTGCGGTGATCATGGCGATGGGCAACGGCGCGCACCTGGAGCTGTTCGAGCGGCCCGAGCAGTCCCCGCCCGAGCAGGAAGGGACGATCCTGCACATCTGCGTGCCGAGCCGTGACGTGGACGCCTGTGCGGCCGCGGCCAAATCGCTGGGGCTTAAGGTGACGATGGAGCCCAAGGATGTGGCGATCGCCAACAGCGTGACGGGCAAGCCTGCGCCGGTGCGGATCTGCTTCATCGAGGGGTATGACGGCGAGTCGATCGAGTTCTTCGACGAGAAGTAGCCGCCGATGCCGCGGCACGGCCGTTGCTGATCGGCCGGCATGGCACAAGCACAAACGATGGAAGACCGTGCCCCGGCCGAAACACCCGGGTCGCAGCAGGAGATGTCACCGGCCCCGAAAGTCGTTCCCGAAGGCTACAAGCCGGCCGGGAAGCTGGCTGGGAAGAAGGCACTCATCACCGGCGGCGACAGCGGCATCGGGCGGAGCGTCGCAGTCATGTTCGCCATGGAGGGGGCCGACGTCGCGATCAACTACCTCTCCGAGGACGAGGACGCGCAGGAGACCAAACGGCTCGTCGAGCAGTACGGCCGGTCGTGTCACCTGTTCCCGGGCGACGTGACGGACGAAGCCTTCTGTAAGAAGACCGTCGACGAGGCTGCCGCGAAGCTCGGCGGGCTCAATGTGCTGGTGAACAACGCGGCCGAGCAGCACCCTCGCGAGGACATCCGCGAGATTACCGGTGAGCAGTTGCGGCGGACGTTCGAGACGAACATCTTCGGCTACTTCCACATGGCCAAGCACGCCCTGGAGCACCTGCACGCGGGGGACAGCATCATCAACACCAGCAGCGTGACGGCGTACAAGGGCAAGGCGGTGCTGCTGGACTACGCCAGCACGAAGGGGGCGATCACGGCATTCACCCGCTCGCTGGCGGAGGGCCTGAAGGACAAGAAAATTCGCGTGAACGCCGTTGCGCCCGGGCCGGTGTGGACGCCATTGATCACCAGCACGTTTCCGCCGGAAAAGATCGAGACGTTCGGCACAAACACCATCGAGAAGCGCCCGGCCGACCCCGGCGATATCGCCGCGACGTACGTCTTTCTGGCATCCGACGACGCATTGTTTTACTCCGGCCAGACGTTTCACCCCAACGGCGGCACGGTCGTTGCAAGTTGAAACCGCATGGCAGACGCAGGCAGCAAAACGACGCGGAATCACGACGAGATCCGAAAATGGGCCGAGGAACGCGGCGGCAAGCCCGCCCATGTCATCGGCACCGGCAACAGCGGCTCAGACGCCGGCCTGCTGCGCACCGAGTTCCCCGACGCACCCGACAGCCACAGCGACAACCTCGAGTCCATCAGCTGGGAAGCGTTCTTCGAGAAGTTCGACGAACAGAACCTGGCGCTGGCCTATCAGGAAGAAACCTCCGGCGGGAAGAAGAGCAACTTCAACAAGCTCGTCAGCGCCGAATAGAGCAACGAAAGCAATAACAATGAGTGATACGACCGTGAAAAAGGTGGACGGCCACAACAGCCCGAAGGGTTCTCTCGGCCAGACATACCTGGCGAGCGGAAAGTCGCTGGCGATGCGGCTGTGGAAGGACGAACAGCCCGCCGACGCCAAACCGACCGCGAGCCGCGACTACGAAACCGTCGGCTACGTCATTGAAGGCCGCGCCGAGCTTCACATCGAAGACCAGAAACTCCAGCTCGAGCCGGGTGACAGCTGGGTCGTACCGGCCGGGGCGGAGCACACGTACAAGATCCTGGAGCGGTTTACGGCCGTCGAAGCGACGCACCCGCCGGCCAGGCAACACGGGCGGGACGAGTAGGCATCGCAACTTGGGACCGAGGATCGCGGCGTCATCACGAGTCACCATTGCTGCGGCAGCCTGCGGGTTGTTCGCCGCGACGGGTTGACAGGGCCCCCCGGCCCGCGAAGACGCCACCGCCGCGAAACACACCCGGCCGGGACCCGCGCCGGACGAAAGAAAGGACGCATTACCATGCTGGGCAACCTGTTGAGCAGTCATAAAGAAACGCGGAGTCAGAAGCTTCGTCGAAAGGCCGGCGGCTATACGAGTGAAACGGTCCATTCCCTGTCCGACTACCTCGCCGAGCTGCTGGGCAACACGACGCAAGCCACGGCACGCGGCACCCGTAAGGGAGCGAAGTACGGCGCGCTTGGCCTGGGCTCACTGGCGACGCTGCTCGGCGAGAGCACCGGCAAGGGGACAAAGTACGGCGCGAAGTACGCAGGCCAAACTGCGAAGTACGCAGGCCGTGGGGCAACGTACGCCGGCCAGGGCGTGAAGAAGGCGGCCAAGACCGGCGCGGCCGTATACGCCGCGAAAAAGCTCGCGCCGCGTGAGGCAAAGACCGCTGCCAAAACGGGCCTGGGCCTTGGCGGTGCGCTGCTTGTGGGTGCCGGCGCAGTCGTCGGAGGCGCGTTGCTCACACGTACGGTCGTGCGGGCCGGGCGGAACATCGACCTGGAGGGGAAGGTGGTCGTGGTGACCGGCGCGAGCCGTGGGTTGGGGTTGGAGGTGTGCCGGGTGCTGGTGGACCATGGCGCGCGGGTGGCGATCTGCAGCCGTGACGAGGCGGAGCTGCGGCAGGCCGAGGAGGAGCTCGTCGGCCGAGGCGGCGAGGTGCTGGCCCGCCAGTGCGACGTGACCGACCGCCGGCAGGTCAAGAGCTTTGTGGAGCAGATCGAGTCGCTCTTCGGCCCGATCGACTGCCTGATCAACAATGCGGGGACCATTGCCGTCGGGCCGATCGAGTCGATGCGCATCGAGGACTATCGCAAGGCCATGAACGTGCACTTCTACGGCCCGTTGAACTTCATGTACGAGGTCACGCCCGGCATGCAGCGTCGCGGCTTCGGCCGGGTGGTGAACGTGGCCAGCATCGGCGGCAAAGTGCCCGCCCCGCACATGACCGCCTATGTGGCGAGCAAGCACGCGCTGGTCGGGCTGAGCGAGGGCTGCCGCAGTGAGCTGGCCAAGGACAACGTGCTCGTCACGACGGTCTGCCCGGGCCTTGTTCGAACCGGAAGCAGCGTGAACGCGCACTTCAAGGGTGACAACGCCGTGGAGGAATACCGCCAGTTCTCGGCCGCCGGGAATACGCCGGGGCTGAGCATCGCCAGCGAAAAGATGGCCAAGCGCATCGTCGATGCGATGGTACACGGCGACGCGGAAGTGATAACCCCCCTGCCGGCGGCGCTGCAGGCTTTGCTTCACGGCATTGCACCAGGCATCGGTACGGAACTGGCGGCGGTGGCCGGACGCTTCATGCCCAGGAGCGGCTCGCACGCCTCGGCGTATGAGTCGTTTACGGGCAAGGAACTGGCCGACGAAGCGGCCAAGCCCGACCGGTTCAACGAGATCGAGCACCGCCAAGCCGAGCGAAACCGGGAGCTGTAGCCCCGCGGCGGGATGAACAGGTCGCCCCTCCGGGGCTTCGTGCGATGTGGGCCGGTCACCAGGGGTTCCGCTCGCCGCGGCACGCCGGCCGAGCCCGGGGAACGCGTTTCGTCCTGTTCAAGCGTGAAGGCCGTTCACCTCGCTACAAGCTGAATTGAGCGGCTTAGACCAGGCCTGCGGGCTTGTGCTTCGCGCCGGCCCCCGGCTCGGTCGTTGCCTTGCGACCAATCGTCCGGACGCGGGACGACAGGTTGTCCAACACGTTCATGAAGTTGATGTACCCGTCATACGGCGAGTCATACGGGCTGAGCAGGCGATGGACCGCCGAGTCCCCTTCGTGGCTTTTAGTGGCCATGTAATATACGTGATCACTGGTGCTCAGGCGGCGCCAGTCGGCCAGGATGTCGGCGCGGTCGGCGGGGTTGGCGGCCGTGCGCAGCTCCTTCTCGAGCTTGAAGAGCTCCTGCAGCGCGTGGGACTGCATGGCGTTGCCGCAGAACGCCGAGAGGTCACGCTCGGTGTCGGCCCAGCTGATGCTGGTGGGCACCTGCAGCGTGTCGACGGCCGGGTAGCGGTCCAGCAACTCGCCGGGGGTGGCAAAGTCGTTGTCCGGGTGCTTGAGGATCTCGCCGGGCAGGTGGCGGAGGAAGTCGAAGATGCCCGTCTCGGCCCACTGGTGTTCGCCGAGGGCTTCGTAGTCCAGGAAGAGGTTGCAGCAGTGCCCGTGGCCGTTGATCTGGCTCACCCAGGCCGCAAACTTTTCGGCCGTCAGCGGCCAGGCCGGCCAGCTGCGGTCCGAGAAACGGAACGCGATGTCGTCCGACAGGCGGTAGTTCTTCAGAAGCAGCTTCAACGGCACGTCGCCCGGCGGCTCGTAGAGGAAGTTGCAGCTGCGAACGCCCAGCAGGTGGTCCACGCCCTCGGTGCAGATGCCCTCATACCCGAGTTCGGAGACGGCACGCGCGAGGCTGTCGTCGTAGATCAACTCCGTGTTGCGGAAGACGCGTGGGTCCTGGTCGAAGTGCCGGCGGACGGCCTCGTGGTGCTGGGCGACCTGCTCCTTGAACTCCTGCTCGCTGTAAAGCCACGCCAGGGAGTGGTGGTACGTCTCGGCGAGGAACTCCACGCAGCCGGTGTCGGCGAGTTGGCGGAAGCTGGCCAGCACCTCGGGGCTGTAATGCTCGAACTGCTCCATCGCCGTGCCGGTGACGGAGTAGGCGACTTTAAAACGGCCCTCGAAGCGGCGGATCAGGTCGAGCACGACCCGGTTGGCCGGCAGGTAACACTTGGTGGCGACGCGGCGGCAAACCTCGCGGTTCGCCGGCTCGTCGAAGTAGTCCGGCGTGCGGTCGAACACGCTGAAGCGTCGAAGCCGGTGGGGCTGGTGGACCTGAAAGTAGAAGCAGACGGATGGCATGTCGGCACTCCTTTGCGAAGCACCCTTGTTGTATCCGAATACCGAACCGGGTCCATCGCGGGGGGCTGCGTCAACAAGCGCACCGTCGCGCGCGGGCCAAACCGGGCCGTCGCCCTTAGCCGAAGCGGCCGGTGATGTAGTCTTCCGTCTGCTTGTTCTCCGGCGTGGTAAACAGCTTGCCGGTCGGTCCGAACTCGATCATCTCGCCAAGGTGCATGAAGGCGGTGTAGTCCGACACGCGGGCGGCCTGCTGCATGTTGTGCGTGACGATGACGACGGTGTACACCGCGCGGAGTTCGTGAATGAGGTCCTCGATCTTGCCCGTCGCGATCGGGTCGAGCGCGCTGCAAGGTTCGTCCATCAGCACGACTTCCGGGTCGACGGCGATGGTCCGGGCGATGCAAAGACGCTGCTGCTGCCAGCCGGAGAGGGAAAGGGCACTGTCCTTGAGGCGGTCCTTTACCTCATTCCAGATTGCGGCGGAGCGGAGGGAGCGTTCCACAAGCCCGTCGGTTTCGGAGCGGCTCATCCGGCGGTGGAGGCGCGGGCCGAAGGCGACGTTGTCGTAAATGCTCTTGGGGAAGGGATTGGGCTTCTGAAAGACCATGCCGACCTTGCGGCGCAGCTCGACGACGTCGGTGTTGCTGCTGGTAAGGTCCATGCCGTGCAGGTCGAGCAGGCCTTGGCAGCGGGCGGAGGGGATCAGGTCGTTCATGCGGTTGATCCACCGCAGGAAGGTGCTTTTGCCGCAGCCCGAGGAGCCGATGAAGGCGGTCACCCGGTTCCTGGGCATGACCATGTTCAGGTCCTTCAGCGCATGGAACGCACCGTACCAGCTGTTGAAGCTCTTGACGTTGATGGCGACTTCCAGCTCATTGGCGTCGTCGGGCACATCCGTCTTGTTCATTTGAGCGCGTATCTCCGGCGGTGCCGTCTTGAGACGGGTCGGGCTCGGATCGTTGCTCACCTGGAGTTCCTCGGTCGTGGTGTTGGGTGTCGCCATGAAGGGGCCTGACCTTGTAGCTAGTAGGATTTTTGCGTCTTCTGTCGGATGAATACTGCGACGGCGTTGAACGACAGAAGGATTGCCAGGAGCAATACGATGCCGCACGCCGCCAGGTCGTGGAATTCGTCCTTGGCTTCCTGCGCCCAGTAATAAATCTGCAGTGGCATCGCGGTGAAGCTGTCCATGAGGTGGTTGGGTGCCTGCCGGATGAAGACGATGCCCCCCGCCACCACGAGGATAGGCGCCGCCTCGCCGATCGCCCGGCTCATCGACAGAATTGTCCCGGTCATGATACCGGGGATCGCCGTCGGCAGGGTGGTTTTCCAGACGGTCTGCCAGGGTGTCGCACCGAGGGCCAGCGACGCTTGCCGCAGGCTGGTGGGCACGGCCCGCAGGGACTCCTGGCTTGAAATGATGACGATCGGCAGCACCACCAGCATCAGTGTCAGCCCGCCGGCCAACACACTCCGCTCGAACGGGAGGCGCAGGTACCACGGCTCGGTGTCGGCGCGACGGTTCGGCCGGGCCGTCGTCGGGAGCGTGTTGCCCAACTCGGCGCGAATCTCGGCACGCTCAAGTTCCTCGTAAACGGTCATCGCTTCGGACGAGAAGACGTCGTCCGACTCGGCGATCGCCATCGTCAGGCGCGCCTTGAACGGCTCGGCCTCGACGATGAACCCGGTCTCGGCCCAGGCTTCGTCTATAGCCGCCCGCACCTGCTCGCTCGAAAGGTCGCTGGCGGCCAACTCCGCGTCCAGCGAATCCTGAAACGCGTAGAGCGCGTTGAGGATTCGCCCGGCGGCGGACGTCTCCAGGTTCTCCGGCGTGACGACATCCACGGCAACCGGGTTGCCATCGCGGTCGAAGAATTCCAGTCCGGCGGCGGGAACGGTCAACGGGTCGTCCCGGCTGGCGACCTTCACGAAGACGAGATCGCCGGAGGCGGTCTGGAACTGATCGAACAACTGCACCCCGACTTCGAACGCAGGGTTGTTCTTGTTGCCCGCCAGCCCGAACATCTGCACGAAAAGCGTCAACCCGAGAATGCCGTAAACAATGCTCGGCACGCCGGCCAGGTTGGTGATGTTCAACTGAATGATGGCGTGCGGGCGACGCAGCCACGGGTGGCGTGGCCTGTACTCTTCGAGCAGTACGGCGGTGGCAATCCCTATGGGAATAGCCGATACCGCGCAGACGGTGCAGATCAGCAGAGTGCCGATAGTGGCCGGGCCGATGCCGGAAATGGTGGGTTGAAGAAGACTCGGCGGGTTGGTGATGAAGCCCAGGCTGAAGAAGGATTCGCCGTCAGACAGCAGACTGAGTACGACAATACCGATGACGGAAGCGGCAAAGACTGCCCAGCCGGCGGCCACCTTGATGCCCCGCCCTGCGGTATTGCCCTGCTTCACGAGCCCGAACGTGCCGATCACGCTCCACACGAGCCCGCCGATCGCCCCTAGCAGGCAGACTGCCAGCATGACGAGCGGGAACCAGTGTTCATACACGAAGCCGAACGCCTGCGCGACGATACTTGTGATAAGCGTCAGCAGGGCCAGAATCGACCCGCTTGCCGAGATGAGGCAAATGGCGACGAACCATTTATCGAAAAGGCTCCGCCCTCTTCGACTCCTGGGCGAGCCGAGGCTGTCCATGCGGATCGAAGAGGTACCGGAAGTGCCGGAGGCGACCTGAGTCATTCGTATACCTGCCTGAACTTCACGCGAATTTGATGCCCCACCACGGTCAGGACCAGTGTGATGACAAAAAGAGTGGCCGCGACCGCATAACTTGAGAAATACTCGATACCGAACTGACTGACGTCACCCAGGAACACCTGAACCATGAAGCCGGTCATCGGCTGGCCCTGGCTCGTGGGGTCGATCAGCGAACTCTTGTTGGCGACGAGGTCCAGCGGCGTGCCGCCTGCCGCCAGGGCGACGATCATCGTCTCGCCGACGGCTCGCGCCACGGCCAGCAGGAACGCCGCGATGATCCCCGAGAGCGCCGCCGGCGTTACCACCCGGAGACTCGTCTCGAACTTCGTCGCGCCGAGCCCGTAACTGCCCTCGCGAAGGGCACGGGGCACGGCTCGAAGCGCGTCCTCCGTCAACGACGTGATGATCGGCAGCGTCAAAATGCCGACGGCAAGGCCGGCCGACATCGTGTTGAACACGCCGAACTCAAAGTCCTTCGGCAGGAACCGGTTGAAAAACTGCAACCCGGGCGTAATCACCGTCAGGGCGAAGAAGCCGAAGACGACCGTCGGGATTCCCGCCAGCACTTCGAGCACCGGCTTGATGACCGCACGCAGATTCGCCGGAGCGTACTCGCTGAGCCAGATCGCGGTGATGAGACCCAGCGGCAACGCGACCATCATCGCGATCGCCGAAATCTTCAGTGTCGCCACGACCAACGGCCAGATGCCGAAGTTCTTCGTCTCGCCCAGCAGCGGGTTCCAGCGGCCGCCGGTGAGAAAGCTCCACGGCGTGACCGGGTCGTGCCAGATCTGGGCGTAAGCGTCCTCATAGTTCGAAAGGCTGTCCCCACGCGGCTTGAGCTGGAAGCGATGAAACTCGACTTCTGCAATCACGTATTCGCTGAACGCGTCCGAGGAAAGGTCGAGCGAACGCAGGGAAGCAAACAGCATCTCCTTACGCTTCTGTTCGTCCGAAAGCGTGGCGATACGGTCGGCCTCTGCGGGAACGTTCCGCGGGTTCAGCAGCGCGGCCGCGAGTTTGTCATCGGCCGGGTCAATTCGGATGAGGCGAAGCCTGTCCCCCGGCGCAATGGTCTCGGCGAAGGCGGGCCTCTGGAAGTCGGCCGGAAGGCCCACACGCTCAGGGTTCTGGCCCTGAATCGCGTTCACCTGGTCCGGGCTCAAGAACATCTTGTAGGGCTTGAACCGCTCGTCGATCTCGAAGTACCACTTGCCGTCGGCCTCATACACGCGGCCGTGCAGCGGCACGTTGACAAAACCCTCGGGCGCGACCGGCTCGGGCGGTGCCGGCCTTTGATCGTCGATCGGCGTGGCGGCCAACGGGCCGTCGGCCGGTGCGGCTTCAGCCGGCGAAGCTTCGGCCGGCGGGTTTTCAGACGGCGGTGCCTCAGCCACTGGGGCATCTACGCCTGGGGCGTCTACGCCTGGGGTGTCTACGCCTGGGGTGTCTAAACCGGGGGCGTCCGACGGTGCTTCCCCGGCGGACGGTTCGACCTCCGAAACTTCGGCGGGCTCGGCGGCCTGCTCGACGGCAACGCGGTCGCGGGCCGCCTGCGCTTCGGCGGCGCGGGTGGCCTCGGCTTCCTCCGGGTCGGCCAGCGACAACGGCACACTGACGGTCCGCACCCGCGGCTCGACGAACGTAAAGAACCGATACGTCTCAAGGCCCAGGATGGCGACGATGCCGATCGTCGTAACCAGCGAGAGAACGCCGCAGGTCAGGAGCCCGGCCATGATGAACCGTTCGGACGTGGTGCGAACCCGAACGGACTTGCTCCGCCCGGGCAGCGTGGTCCCGATCTGTGGTTGCGCCGGCGGCTGCGGACGTTGATCTGTCATGGCGGGTGTCGGGGAGGAGTCGGGGCGTATGGAGAAAGTCGAAGGCTGTTCGAGGCTCGGCGGAAGGCCCGGCGACACCGTTGGGTGCCGCCGGGCTGGGTCGTAGCGGGCCAAGCCGGGCCGGGCCCGGTGGCGGTTGCAGGTGTTACTGCATGTAGATTTCGCGGAGCGAGCCTTCCTTGCTCTTGCCGTCCTCGGTGGAGAAGACGGTGCCGGTCTTGCCGGTGCGGAAGTTACGGGTTGCCTGGCGGTAGATGTCGCGGGGCAGCCCGACGTAACCGACCTCGTTGGCGAGGCGGCCGGCGTTTTCCATGTAGAAGCCGACGAACTTCTCGACTTCCGGCTTGTTGGCCGAGGCCTTGTTCACGTAGATGAACAGCGGGCGGGAGAACGGGGCGTACTCGCCACTCTCGATGGTTTCGACCGTGGGGCGGACGGCGTCACCGGCCGGGTTGACGATCGCGACGGAGCGGAGCTGGTCCTTGTTCTCGAAGTAGTATGCCGAGCCGAAGAAGCCGATGCCGAACTCGTTACCGGCGACGCCACGGACGAGGACGTTGTCGTCTTCGGAGACGCTGACGGCCGCATCGCCGCGGGCCGAGCCATTGCCGATGACGACTTCACGGAAGTAGTCGAAGGTGCCGCTGGCGGTACCGGGCATGAAGATCTTGATTTCTTCGGCCGGGTAGGCGGAGTTGACTTCCTGCCAGGTCTTGGCGGGGTTGTCGGCGCGGAAGATCAGCTTCAGCTCATCGACGGTCAACTGCTGGACGAACTCGTTCTTCGGGTTGACGACGATCGACAAGCCGTCGTAGGCGATGGGCAGTTCGATAAACTCGACGCCGTTCTCCTGGGCCGTCTGGGCTTCGGAGTACTTGATGGGGCGGCTGGCGTTGGAGATGTCGGTCTCACCGGCGGCGAACCGCTTCATCCCGCCGCCCGTGCCGGAAATGCCGACGGTCGTGCGGACGTCGGGGTTCTCCTTGGAGAACTCCTCGGCGGCGGCGGCGGTGATCGGATACACCGTGCTGGAGCCGTCGATATCGACCCGGCCGCCAGTCTGCCCAAGGGCGTCGGAGCTGCCGAAGGAAGCGAATGCCGTAACAGCCAGTGCGGCTGCGGCGAAAGATCGGAACGTGTGAATCGCGGTCATGGAATCTCCTGAAGAAAAATGAAAACTGGTCACCAGATTTCTAGGCGGGATGATTCGTCGGCGCCATTAGTTATGTATGAGCCTGGCGTGAGCCGAGCTTGAATTCGATCTATGCCATGTCTCGAGATACCGCCCAAAACACGCCGCCGGACGACGGCAAGTCAAAGCTGGATCAGCTCTTAGGCGATTGTGAGGAGACCTTCACACGCACCGGAGGCCCGGGCGGACAAAAGCGAAATAAAACCAGCAACGCCGTCCGAATAACGCATCGACCCACTGGAATCTCTGCCGCGGCAGACACGTCGCGTTCACAGGCGGTCAACCGAAGGCTCGCGCTGGAACGCCTGGCCGTCAAACTCGCCGTGCAACAACGAAAGCCCCCCGTCGCCCCGGCCGGCTTCGCCGAACATCCCCCCGCCGGCCGCCTCGAATGCCGCAACAGCCACGACGACTTCCCCGACGTCCTCGGCTTCGTCCTTGACGTCCTGGCGGCCTCCGGCTGGTCCCTGCGCGACGCCGCCGCCCGCCTCGGCGTCACCTCCGCCAGCCTCGTCGGCTTCCTCCAGCAGGAACCCGA
>JBHJOM010000097.1:0-2375 GCA_050329715.1 Phycisphaerae bacterium | reverse complement strand
CCGGCACCAGCACCGAGCCGGGCACCGCCGCCTTCGTCACCAGTGTCCCCGAGCGGAGCATGCACGACGAAATCGCAAGGCAGCTTGTCGAGAGCGGCGTCCGCGTCATCCTCGGCGGCGGCGAGCAGTTCTTCCTGCCCGAGGGCGAGCAAGGCGTACACGGCCCAGGCAAACGCAAGGACGACCTCAACCTCATCGAGCTGGCGAAGCAAAAGGGGTACGCCGTCGTCCGCACGCGCGACGAGCTGCTGAACCTCTCCGAGGGCACGGACAGGGTCCTGGGCCTCTTCGCCGCCGACCACATCTTCAACGACATGCCCGAGGAACTGCTCGACGTCGCCGGCAAGCCGCACTACAAGGCCGACGCCCCGACCGTCGCCGAGATGACCCAGGCGGCGCTGGACGTCCTCTCGGCAGGCGGCAGCCGCTTCCTGCTGGTGGTCGAGGAGGAGGGCACCGACAACTTCGGCAACGTGAACAACGCCAGCGGCATGATCCAAGCCATGAAACGCGCCGACGACGCCATCGGCGTGGCCCGCACCTTCGTCGCTGAGAACCCCAGGACGCTCATCCTGACCGCGGCCGACTCCGACGGCGGCGGCATGCGGATGATCGGCCTCAGGCCGCCGGCCGAAGGTCAGGAGTATCCCAAGACCCTCCCGCGGTGGGACTACAACGGCGCACCCATTCACGGCGTGGACGGCCAGGGCACCAAGCCCTACATGGCCGCCCCGGACCGCAACGGCCGGCAGTGGCCCTTCGCGATCGTCTGGGCGACCCGCAGCGACGTCACCGGCGGCGTGCTCGTCAAGGGCGAGGGCCTCAACAGCCACCTCATCCGCGGAAACATGGACAACACCGAACTCACCCAGCTCATGCGCCTGACCCTCTTCGGCGGCACCACGCCTGAGTAACAGCCCGGGCAGCCAAGGCCCATCCCGCCAGGGCGAGGCTCCAGCCGAGCCGTTGGCCCGGGGCCACACGCAGATCGCGGGCGGCCCGCCGGGGCGATAGCACCTAGAACGGTTCGAATCACCTTCCAGCATGTCATCGTGTGCTATCACGTGCCTTGGGCACACCCGCGGGGCATGAACAGGTGGCCGGCGGAGAAGCGGTTGACAGACAGCGGACATCGGCCGAAACGCCCGGCAAAACAACGTTACGCGCCATGAAGGGGCATGCCGGAGCGCCGCGAACCGCCTCGCGGGCGGGTCGATCGGCAATCCCGATCTTCCGGGCGCGCGGCGGCACCGGCATCTGGCTGGACGGACGGGAAAAACGGGTTATGCTGTTGAGCAAGAATGATAGTACCTTTGAGTTCCATGGCGCTGGCTGATTTCATTGCCGAGAACACCGAGCCCATCCTCGAGGCGTGGGAGGCATTCGCCCGCAGCCTTCTTCCCGGCAAGGCGATGACCAAGCTGGCCCTGCGGAACGACGCCGGGTCGATCCTCTCGGCCACCGTGCGGGACATGCGGGCCGCCCAGACCGTCGCCGAGCAGGTGAACAAGTCGATGGGCCTCGGCGGTGCCGGCGGCGAAGAGAGCGACCGGCTCGACCACGCGTCGGTCATGCACGGCGTCGGCCGCGTCGGCTCCGGGTTTGACATCATGGAGGTCGTCGCCGAGTACCGCGCCCTCCGCGCCACCGTGCTGCGGCTGTGGCGTCAAAGCTGCCCTGAGCCCGAAGCCACCGACCTGGACGATGTCACCCGCTTCAACGAGGCGATGGACCAGTCCATGGCCCAGGCCGTCAGGAGTTACACCAAGCGGGTCGATCAGTCGCGGCACATGTTCCTGGCGATCCTCAGCCACGACCTTCGCAACCCGCTCAACGGCATCCGCATGGCGGCCCAGTTCGTCTCCGGCACCGTCAGCGAAGACCCGGACTCCGCCGAGGCGCTCTCGATAATCGAGGCGAACGTGGACGCCGTCACGCGGCTCATCGGGGACCTGACGGACTTCGCCTCGACCGGCCTGGGCGGCGGCATGCCGCTGACCCGCGGGCCCGTCGACCTCGAACGGATCTGCCGGGAGACCGTCAGAAGCTTCGGCCTGGCCCACCCGCGGCGGACCTTCCGGTTCGACGCCGCCGGCGACCTCGCCGGCGACTGGGACGCAGCCCGGCTCCGGCAGGTCGTCTCCAACCTCATGGGCAACGCCATTCAGCACGGCGCGATCGACGGGCCTGTGGAAGTGACCGCCGCGTGCGAAGGCCCGAACGTCCTCCTGCGCGTCCGCAACGAAGGCCGGCCGATCCCCGAGGAACTGCTGACGACGATCTTCGACCCACTCCGCCGGTTCGCCACGACGGACGCGGCCGCCCGTCAAGCCGGCAGCATCGGTCTGGGCCTGTACATCGTCCGCGAGATCGCC
>JBHJOM010000096.1:0-14712 GCA_050329715.1 Phycisphaerae bacterium | reverse complement strand
GCACGCCGGCTCGCCGACGAGGCGGCCGAGCTGGCCAAAGGCCTGGACATGCAGGAGCTGAACGACGTCGCCTCGGCCGAGCCGGTGGGCGACGTGCCGGCCGCCGCGGCCACGCCGCCGGCCGTCGCCGCGGCGAGCCCGGCGGAGCTTTACGAGGCCGCGACCGAGCTTGAGACGCAGATCGACCGGGCCGACAAACAGGCCCGCGCCGCCGAGCTGGCGGCGGTCCAGGGTAGCTCGCTGGCCGAGGCCCAGGCCAAGACCGCCTCCCCCTCGCCAACCCGGCCGGACCTGGCCGGCGTCCTGGCGGCCGGGGACGACGGCCGAGCCTCACCCGCCAACGATGGCCACACCACGGTCGGCCAGATGACCGCCTACCGCGAGGCGATCGCCCAGGCCCGGACCGAGACGACCGACATGGCCCGGCGTGCCGAGCGGCGGCAGGCCGGCCTCGACCGCCGGGCGGTGTCGCCCGAAGCCTCGGAGGCCGACCGCCGACGTACCGACGCACTGGACCGACTCTCGCGCACCCGCGGCGAGCGGGCGGTGGTGGACATGACCGGCCTGCAGCGGCCCTACCAGGGCGCCGGCGGCGACCACGACGACATGGCGGGCATGGGCCTGACCGCCGACCAGACCGGCCTCGGCGGTGAGATGCAGGCCGGCGACCCACGCCGCACCGTGCGGCTCGGCAAGCGCAACGTCGTGGCCAACGCCCTGCCGGGCCGCATGCTCACCGACGACAGCGACCGCGGCGGCTTCCTCTACCTGGACACCTGGTACATGATCGGCCCGTGGAGTAACTGGGCGCGGGCCGACTTTTCCGTCGTCCACCCGCCGGAGCAGCGCGTCGACCTCGACGCCACATACCACGACGGCAAGTTCGCCAACCGGCCCGACCACCCGGACCACGTGCTGCGGTGGGAGTTCGTCCAGTCGGACCGCATTGCGATCCAGCCGCCGCGGATTACGTACTCGGCGACGTGGTACGCCTACACGGAGGTGTATTCGGACCGCGCCCGGGAGATGCTCGTTGCCGTCGCCTCGGACGACATGGCCAAGGTCTGGCTCAACGGCGACGTCATTTGGACGGACGTGGGCCAGTCGTCGTGGAACCTGGACGAGGGGTTCCGCCGCGTCGTCTTTCACAAGGGGTTCAACACCGTGCTGGTCCGGATCGAAAACGGCCCGGCGTACTGCGCTTTCTCGGTCCTGCTGTGCCCGCCGGAGGTTATCGAACGGGCGCAGGTTGAACCGTGAAACGCTTGGCCACCTTCAGACCTACCTGATGTACGAACGACTATGAACCCAATCAAACTACAAGTCGGATCTACCATGACCTACTCGCTTCGACCGATCATTCTCTGCTGCCTCGGACTATGGTGCGGCTTGGCTTCGGCCAACACGCTGCCGCCCGATACGGGGGTTGTGAACGTGCGGGATCACGGGGCCGTGGGCGACGGCGTGGCGGACGACACCACGGCGCTGCGCGCGGCCGTCAGATTCGTCCTCGACCGCGAGGGCCGCTACGCCTCACCGCCCATGCTCTACCTCCCCGACGGGACGTATCGGGTCACCGGGACGATCGAAGGCAAGGCGGCGGAGCACGGCTGGTCGGGCGGCTGGCGGGCGGGGCTCATCGTCTGGGGCGAGTCGCGGGACCGCACGATTGTCAGGCTCGATGACAACCACCCGGATTTCGCCGATACCCAGGCACCGCGGCCGATCTTCATCACCGGCTCGGAGTCCGACGAGCGCACCCGGCCCGGCGATGAACCGTTGCACGGCGGCGGGAACCGCGCGTTCCGACATAGTTTCATGAACCTGACGATCGACGCGGGCGCAGGCAACCCTGGGGCTGTGGGCATCGACTACATGGCCCACAACCGGGGCACGATCGAGAACGTGACGATCCGCTCGTCCGACCCGCAGAAGGCCGGCCACACCGGGTTGAAGATGACGCGCCCCTGGCCGGGCCCCTGCCTGATCAAAGACGTTCTCGTCGAGGGGTTCGACCGGGGGATTCACGTCGGGCACTTCGAGTACGGCAACGTGTTCGAAGACATCACGCTGGTCGATCAGCGCGTCTCAGGCCTCGTGAACAAGCAGAACAGCCTCTCTATCCACCGATTGACGAGTCGCAACGCCGTCCACGCCGTCCACGCGACCGATCGCGACGGGCTTGTGGTGCTTGTCGATGCCGAACTGACCGGCGGTGCCGCGGACACGGCGGCGATCAAGGGGCCGGGCGAGTTCTACCTGCGCGACGTGAGCGTGCAAGGTTACGGCCTGGCCGTCGATGCGGCCGGCCGAGCGGGCGCCGTAAACGTCGCGAGCAGCACGGCAACCATGCAATCGGTCAGGGAAGCGGCCGGCCGGGCGGGTGTCGAAGACATGGCCGCGACGGATGCCGGGGGGATGATCAAGCTCTACACGAGCGAACGGTTCGCCATGGGCGTAGAGCAGGCGGACGCACTACGGCTACCGATCCGGGACACGCCGCAATTCTGGCCCAACGATCCGGACCAGTGGGTCAAGCCCCAGGAGTTCCTCGCCGGCGACATCAATGCCCCGGCCGACGGCGACTGGACAGACGCGCTGCAGGCCGCACTGGACAGCGGCAAGCCGGCGGTCTACCTGCCCAACGGCAGCTATCGTGTTTCACGAACGCTCGAGGTGCCGCCTTCAGTGCGGTTGATCGTCGGCTTTCAATCCGCCATCACGCCCGGGAAGGACAACACCGACAAGGTCGACCCGCTCGTGCGGTTCGTCGGCCACGCGGGTGAATCCACGACGCTGGAACACTTGTGGCTGAGCGGGCATGTCGAGCATACCGCGGGCCGTGCCGTGGCGTTTCGCCATGTCGACATCCACGGCAGATACCGCAACACCGCGGCGGGCACTGGCGATGCCTTCTTCGACGACACAATCGGCCCCAAGCCGCTGCTCGTCGAGCATCCTCAGCGCGTCTTCGCCCGGCAACTGAACATCGAGTTCGGCAACGAGCCGCTGATCGAGAACCACGGCGGCACGCTCTGGCTGCTCGGCTACAAGACCGAGGGGCAGATGGTCTGTCTCAAACAGACGGCCGGGCGAACCGAACTGCTCGGCGGCCTGCTCTACCCGCTGCGGAACGTCCCGGGTCAGACGGCGGCGTTCGATATCACCGGCGGCGAGGCGGCCCTGAGCTTCGCGATGTCCGGACCCAGGTATCCCGTGCCCGTCCGCATTCGCGTCATGGGCGGCGAGCAGCAGATCACCAACGGCACCGTCGGCGGGCGGTCCGCAGCGCTTATTCGCGTCAGGGCGGGGGAGGATGTGGTCGTTCGCATCCCGCCAAGCCCGCCCGAGGGACCCGACCGCGCCGGGCGATAATTCATCCGTCGTAACCTTCAACCGGAGCCGTTTCACCCATGGATTTTCCCGCCCAGGTCGCCAGCGGCACCCGCCGCGACGCCGCCCGCAGTTACCCCGCCCCGGCTTCGCCCGGCAGCTTTGACATGCGCCAGGCACTGACCCCCAGCCGACTGACCATGCTCATGTGGGACCAGGCGTTCCTATTGCGCCACCACCCCGGCGGGAGCTTTGCCGACTACCCGAAGGTGCTCGATGAGACCCTCGAGCGCGGGTACAACACCGTGCGCCTCGACACCATGCCGCAGTGGATCGGCCTCGACGACCCGGACCGCATCCTCCACTGGGACGACCCCAAGAAACCCTTCCTCCCCTGGGACTGGAACTGCGAAGTCGAAGCGCCCGCAGGCCGCTGGCTGATCGACTTCATGGAGCAGCTCCGCGCCCGCGACCTGTACTACACCCTGAGCTGCTGGTGGAGCGCCACGAACGGCCCGGCCTTCCGCTGCGCCTACCCCGAGAACCACGTACAGGCCGCCGAGGTCTGGGCGGCGTACCTCGAAGACTGGCGGTCGCGGTTCGGCTTCGACGGCCTGGTCTACGTCGACCTGCAGAACGAGTGCCCGTTTTTCATTGAGGGGTACAAGCAGCGGTTCGAGCAGGAGACGGGCCACGCCTGGGACGAGCTGCCCCGGTTCAGTGATGCCCAGGTCGCCTGGCTCGCCGCGGACCTCAACCCGGCGATGAAGCTGCTGCACCGGGCGTTCCCCGAACTGCGGTTCACCGTCAGCATCCACGGCGACACGCGCTGGCTCGACGTGCCGCTGGAGTTCGACTGCCTCGACGTGCACTTCTACGCCGACGCCGACCCCCGCTGGCGCGAGCGGACGAAGATGCACGACCACTTCGCACACATGACGACCAGCGACCACTGGTTCAAGGATTATTCCGACCGCTGCACCGCCACGCACCGCGTCATGGCGCCGATGCTCCGGGCACGCCAGCGCGACAAGCTCTTCGCCTTTGCCGACTGGGCCCAGCGCCGCGGCATGCCGCTGACCACCACCGAGAGCTGGGCAAGCTGGTTCTACATCGACCACCCCGACCTGGACTGGGGCTGGCTGCTGGAATGGGCCGGCTGGTCGGTCGAGGACGCGCTGGACGCCAACATGTGGGGCTGGACGCCGCACAACTACGGCCAGCCGCAGTTCGCCAACTGGCACGACGTCAAGTGGCACCAGCGGCTGACCGGGCGGTTCCTGAACGGTTGAGCGGGGTTGACCGGGACGAGAGGCGTTTGCAGTTCTCCAGGTTTTGCCGACGACGGGTATGCTGCGGCCTCCCGGAATTGTTGAACCGTCTGACGAGAACCCCTCTGGCGGCGCAGTGAAATGTGGGTGATTAACCTGCCAGGCCCGGATCAGCATGGCACTCAAGCGGGTGGAGCCCGTGGAAGGAAGGGTCTGATGGCCGCCGGAAAGGGCTTTGCCTGCGACGCCTGCGGCGAGCGGCTGTTCGCCTGGGACGAGGGCAACCCCTACTACCTCGACGAGCGCGGGCAGAAGCAGTACGCCTACCACCCTGCCCCGGAGCGCGACCAGTGCATCGGTAACGAGTCGCCGACGCTCTGCCTGAACTGCGGCGAGCGGTTCATGATCGACTCGCAGTCGCCGACGAATGCGTGCGCAAAGTGCGATTCGCAAGACATCGCCGACGAATGGAACCTGGACGGCAAGCCGTGCCCGTTCTGCCATGGCGGAACGTTTCGGGCCGACCCGAAGGACTACGCCATCTCATAACGACGGGAACGGCCCACGATCGCACGGCTGTTGCGCCCCCGGCTTACGCAAGCCTTCCGGCACGCGGTGTTGCAGGTACAGCCAACCGGATGTCGCGGGTGCGCATGAGCTTCTCGCCGACCTCATCCCCCTCGCCCACCGCCCGCGCGTGCGCGAAGACGCGGTTGCCGCGGCCCTGCGACGGGTTTCTGCCCAGTTGAATACCCACCTGAAGTCGGCGCGGGCATGGGTGTCACGATGCCATCGGTACGCCTTAGGAACGGCTCATCACTCCGCATGACTTTTGCGGCACCGCACGTGCCCGCGGCCGCCGGAGCGGCTGCTTAACCCGGCGGCCTGTGCGACGTTCGACGGACGGAAGACGGATGTCCTTCGCGACCTGGCCGGGCCCTGTCGGCACCTCGACAGCCGTCGCTGCCGGCGGGCGTTTGGGGCACCCTGCTGCGGTAGGAACAGGAGGGTGGCTCGGACGTCGCTTCGGCCGAGGGGGGTACGTTGCGTCGGGGCCGGCGGAGGACATCAGCCGTTGCGGGGCTGGAAGATGCCCAACTCCTCTTCGGCTAGGTCGGCTTCGTCGAGGTCGCCGGCGGTGCCGTTTGCCGGGGTGCTTCGCGTCGTCAGTGCCGTCGCGGCGGCCGGGGAGAGGTTTGGGTTTTGCCGCTTTTCTGGCCGGTCGCCGCGGTGCGGCGCGTCGAGGCTGGCAGCTTGTGCCGCATAGGGTGATGCGGGCGTGACGGCGGCATGTTGCTGATGCACGGCTCGGGCCGGGTCCCCGCTGCCGGCGTGCAGGCTGCGCTGGTGGCGTACGCGGTCGGCCGGCACGTCGTCGTGGTCGGCGGCGTTTCGGCCGTCGTCGGTGCTGGCGTACTGCAGGCCGATGGTACTCTCCGCCTCGCCCAGCAGCAGACGGTTGACGAGTTCCACGCCCTGCATGAGCGAGTGATCGGTGTTGCTGACTTCGTACTTCCACATGCCGAATCGGCCGCGGCTGTAGATGTCCCATCGCTCCAGGAACGGGATCACCTCGGCGAGGATCTCGTCGCGCTCGACGCTGGGCGTCGGGTAGCTGTACTCGGCCTGGAAGTGCCAGGTGTCGACGATGTCCGCCCGGTCGGCATCGGTAATCAGCCCGGCATTCACCAACCCGGTGATGACATCCTCCACTACCCGCGACGCATCGACGGGCTTGTGCTCACTGTAGCTCACCTCGCACAGCAGCGAGTAGTGCGTGGCGTTGTCGGGTGTCATGTGCGGCGAGTAGTTGGAAAGGTAAGTAACGCGATAGAAGGGGCAGTTGGCCTCGGGAAAATACATCCAGCTCTTGGTGCTCGGGCACGGCTGCTTGATGCCGATGCCGACCATGTGTCCGCCGCTGTGCTTCAGCCCGGCGGCCGCGGTGCGGATCGGCTCGGGTATGTCAGTGGCGATTTCGTTGCAGAAGCGGTCAAGCGGCATGGTGCTGACGAGTACGTCGTACGCTTCGCGGCTGCCGTCGGTGTAATGAACAACCTTGGCCTTGGGGTCGACGCGCTGCACGGTCTTGTTCAGCGTGTAGTGCCCGGCCAGCGGCTTTTCGAAGCGGCGGTAGAACTCGCCCGTGCCGCCGAAAAGCGGGAATTTGAACTGGTTGTTCGGCCCCCAGCCGAAGTCGTCGGTACCGAGCACGACGTTCTTGATCGCGCGGTGGACGTCGAGCACGGCCACGCGCTCGCCGATCCACTCCTTGTTCATCATCTCCGCCGGGTGCGCCCAGACTTTGAAGTTGTACGGCAGCATGAAGTGCTTCGCGATGCCGTCGCCGAAGACGGCGTCGATGAACTCGCGGAAGTTGCCCGCAGCCTTGTAGTCCCGCTTCGTCTGGGCTTCAACCAGGCCGCTGAGGCATTCAAACGTGACCTCCTTGGGCAGGTAGCGGATATTGTTCTGGAACGGGTACGGCACCCACGCCTCGAACATGCGGACCCAGCACTCGCGGTTGTTCATCTGGAAGTCGTCGCCCATGAGTTTGTCGAACACGTCGTCGTAGTACTTGTAGTGGCTGAACATCACATGGCCGCCGATGTCCCACGTGAAGCCGGCGTCGTCGGTGAAGCTGCCTGCCAGGCCGCCCAGGTACGGGAGGCGGTCGACGAGGTGGAAGTTTTCGTACCCCAGCTCCTTAAGGCGGTAGGCGGCACCCAGGCCGGTCGGCCCGGCACCCAGGATCAGGATTCTTGGCGCATGTGCGCGGCCGTTGCCGTTGAAGCCGTTGCCGGCATGGTGGAAGTCGATCGCGAGCATGGGCTTTTGTCTCCGTTGGTGTCGTACGAGCCGCGACCGTGAGGGAGCGGTGTTGCGTTCATGGGCGGAACCGCTCCCTCAAGGTCGCGGCTCGTTGTGGGTCCTGGTCAGCTGCCGGGCGTGTGGGCGAAGGCGTAAGCCCGGCCGGAAGGCTGGCGGGCTTCGGGCTTTGCTGCGCTCGGTCGGTCGTCGGGGTTGATGGCCGCGGCGATCAGGTCGGTCATCGTGGCGACGGTCGCCTCCCAGCTCTTGGTGGCCGCCAGTTCGATCCCGCGGCGGACGCGGTCGGACTGCCTGCCCTCGGCCAGTGCCCGCTCGCAGGCCTCGATGAACGCTTCAACACCGTCGGCCACGTGCACAATGTCCGACCATTGTCGCACCACATCGCGGACCGGCGTGCCGACCACCGGCCGGCCCGTGGCCATGTACTCCAAACCCTTGGTGGGGTTGATGAACTCCGTCGCCTTGTTCATGGCGAAGGGCATGAGGCAGACGTCGAACGCGCGGCAGTAGTCCGGCAGCACGGCGTAGTCTCGGCCGCCGAGCCAGTGCAGGTTCGGGGCGTGCGGCAGGTGGGCCGGGTCCATCTTCACGACGGGCCCGACGACGCACAGTGACCAGTCGGGCCTGCGCCGTGCGACCTCGGCCAGCAGCGGGTAGTCGAGGCGCTCGTCGACGACGCCGAAGAAGCCCAGGATCGGCCTCGGGCAAAAGTCGATGTCGGCCGGCACGCCGATATTTTCGTCCTGCGCCAGGCCGAAGTGGTCCGTCTCCACGCCGCAGCCGAACGTGTGGACGTTGGGGTGCTGCTGCGCCTTCTTCTCGCCTAAGGCGTAGCCGCCGCAGAAGACGACATCGGCATGGCGGATGAGCCTCGCCTCGGCCTCGACGAGTTCGGCCGGGGCACCGCTGAACTGAGAGAGCTCGTCCATGCAGTCGTAGACGACGCCGCGGTTGGCGAAGTGGCCCAGTGACCAGTCGGCGTCCATCGGGCTGTAGTACCAGCAGAGCGGCCGGTCGAACCGCGGGTCGCCCGCGGCGAGGGTGTCGAGCGCCTCGCGCGTCTTTTCCCGTAACACGTCGGGCAGCCGTGGGTTGGTGTTCCAGCCCGGCGGCGCGTGCACCACGGCCACGGTGACGCTGGGCATGACGCGGTGCAGTTCCAGCTTCGGCTCGCGGCCGGCGGGCAGGTCGAAGACGGGCTCCTCGACGAACAGCACCGGGCTTTTACGGGCGAAGCGGGAGAGAAATTGCTGCGGCCGCTGCCAGACGAAGCCCCATCGGAGGTGGCTGAAGACGAGTATGCCGAAGTCGCCGGTGGCCTTGGGTTGGGCGTCGGTGAGGCGGCCGGCGTCGGGCGGCTTGGGCGAGGCGGGAGGGGCGGGGTGGCCGTTGCCGTTCGTGTGCCCGCGTCCATTGAGGGCCGTCGCCGCGGCCGGCTCGGCGGCCAGGCCCGGGGCGGGGTCGAGCAACTTGGCTTCGGCTTCTGTTTCGGCTTTGGCTTTGCCCCTCGCTTGGCCGTTCTGCTTGAGGGCATAGGCCTGGCCTTCGCCGGCCAGCTGCGGCAGCTGCGGGTCCTCCTGCTCGGCCGGCTGCGCGACGAAGGGCAGCCGCCCGACGCGTGCCTCGCCTTCGGCGGCGGCACGGCGGAACTTGGCCAGCAGCGGCGTGGCCGCCCGACGCAGGGTGCCGTCGGCCTGCTTCTGCAACTTGTACAGCCCAACCTGGTGAAGCTTGCCCACGCGGTGGGTCATGGCACCGTCCCAGTCGAGGTGGTCCACCAGCGGCCACCAGAACAGGCCGTTGAGCCGGATGCCCTCCGCCCGCAGCATGGCCGAATCGTCGAGCAAGCCTTCGAGCCAGATTTCGCGGTTGATGGGCCGGCCCTCGATGCTGGTTTCGGTCACCCACATCGGCAGGCCGTAGCGGTCGTGGTAGTCGCGGGCGATGCCGGCGAGGCCGGCCGGCACGTCGGCGCGGCGCTGGCGGGTTCGGCCGTGGTCGTGGTCGAGCTGCCAGTCGCCGTGCGGGTAGTAGTCCAGGCCCAGCACGTCCGGCCGTTGCGGGTTGGCGGCCAGCCACTCGATTTCAAGCTCGCCGAAGCCGTAGGCCGTCAGCCAATCGAACAGCGGGTGGTGGCGATCAACGCGGCCCGTGATCAGGTCCAGCAGCACGAAGCGGCGGAGGTTGCGCATCGCCACTTCGTCGGCCAGCGTGTCGAACTTCGTCTGGTACTTCTCGGCCGCGTCGCAGACGATCACATTCGCGCAAGGTGCCGCCTGCCGTACGGCGCGGATCGCCCGGCTGGTGGCCACGGCCATCTTCTGCAGCACCGGCATGTACCCGCGCCACTTGCGGCGGTGCGGCGGCCAGAAGCCGAAATCCCCCGCGAACAACGCGCAAACCAGCGGCTCGTTCACCGGGCACCAGTGCTTCACCCGGTCGGCGTAGCGGGTGGCCATGGCATAGGTCATCTCCTCGAGCGCCTCGGGGAACTCCACGTCGCCGACGGCCTGCTTGAGCCACAGCGGCGTGCCGAAGTGCATCACGTCCATCACCGGCTCGAGGCCCAGGTCGGCCATCGCGTCGAGCCGCTCGTCGGCCATCGCCCAGTCGAACCGGCGGCGCTCCGGCTGCATGACGTGCCAGGGGATTGCGTAGCGCAGGTGGGTCGCCCCGGCGTCCACGGCGCGGCGGAAGTCGTCACGCCATTGCCGGTCGTGCTGCGTCCAGGCGAATTGGTCGATGTTCAGGTGCGGCAGCACCGAGCACTCGATGCCGGCACCGAAGATGAAGGTTTGGTCGACATGATCACGCCGAGCGGCCGGGGTGTTGCCGGGCGTTGCATCGGGCGTCGTCGGCCGGTCGGGTGCGGCGGCGATGGAGGTGGTGGCATTGTGGTCGGCATCGGTGTGAGTGCCGGTCACGCGGGCCAGAGACAGCGGTGTTGAAGGGGTCATCCAGAACTCGCAAAGTGGCATGAGGGCAGGTTGCCGGCGGCGCACCCTCTGCGGGCAGACCTCGGCAGGTCAGTTTCGCGTTTGCTGCGGGACACCGGGGTCGGCCGGGTGCTGCGGGTCAGCCCATCGCCTGCTGGAAGTGGCGCATTCGGTCGTCGAGGTAGCGGCCCCAGCCTGTCTCTGTGGGGGGCTGCTGGCAGGGCGGAAGGCCGTCGCGCGTTGCCGACGCGTCGCGCCGCGGGCCGGCCTTGCGTGGCGCGAGCCGGTCGGAGGACTCGGCGCGGCGGCGGCCGTGACGTCCGAGGGGGAGAACCTTCGGCGAGGGCTGTTTTTTCATCGTGCACCTTGCTTCAAATGGGTGCGGTCCGACGTCGTCCGGTGCGGCACCGGCAGCGACCCGTCGGCCGATGCCCGAAGACGTGCAAAGGTTGCGCCCGCCCCGGCCATGCGGTGTAGGGGTGTCTGGGACGGCCATCGCTGCACGGCGATGATCGATCGACCGCGTCAGGGCGTCGCGAGGGTTGAAGCCCCGGCGGCAGGCTGTCGTGGCGGCCGGGGCATGTTGCGGGTCAGCCCAGGTGGGCTTTGCGGAGGGCTTCGATGTCCGCCTTGGGCGTCCGGTCCATGTAGACCAGGCCGTTGGCTTCCTGGTAGGTGTCGGTGAACTGGGTGTAGCAGTAACCGGAGAACTTGGCCGTTTGCCGCACGGCGGCCATGACGGCGGTGTACTGCTCGAGAAACTCCTTGACGTTGCCGGCGCGTGTATAGCCCCAGTCGCCGTCGCGCTGTGAGAAGCCGATGCCGCCGAACTCCGTAAGCATGAGCGGGCGGTTCTCGGGGCGATACTCGTCGTAAACAAGCTTGCGGTTGCCGGGGCGCTCGCGCTGAAGGAAGGCGAGCAGGTCGGCCGGATCGCTCAGGTCTGCGTAACGTGCGGCGAGGCGTTGGCCGTCGCCTTCATAGTCATGAACGGCGGTGATGTCGCCGACGGGAATCTCCCAGCCGTCATTGCCGATGACGGGGCGTGTCGGGTCCAGGGATTTGCTCAGGTGGTAGAGCCCGTGGAGGAACGCGCGTTGGGCCGGGGAGGTTCCCAGGTCGGGCGTGGCCCAGCTTTCGTTGATCGGCACCCAGGCGACGACGCAGGGGTGCGACACGTCGCGCTCGATGGCGGCCATCCAGGTGGCAACGAGTCGCCGTTGCGACTCCGGCGTGAACCGCAGGGCACTGGGCAGCTCGTCCCAGACGAGGAGCCCCAGCCGGTCGGCGTGGTGGAGGAACCGGGGGCTCTCCAGCTTCTGGTGCATGCGTACGCCGTTGTAGCCCAACTGCTTGATGAGCTGCACGTCGTGTGCGAAGGCGTCATCGTCGGGCGGCGTCAGGCCGCCTTCGGGCCAGTAGCCCTGGTTGAGCAGCATCCGCAGCTTGTACGTGCTCCGGTTGAGCAGAAAGCGGTCCCCCTCGATCGCCACCTCGCGTAAAGCGGTGTAACTGCCGACCGTGTCGAGCTTCTCGCCGGACTCGTTCAGGAGTGTCAGCTCCGCGTCGATGAGCCGGGGGTGTTCCGGGCTCCAGAGCAGGTCGTTGACGCAGTTGTTGCCGTGGGACCGATCGACCGGAAACGTCCGCTGCAGGACGCCGTCCGTCCCCACCGAGCAGACGTCCTGGCAGAGCTGCTTGCCGGCGTGGCTGAGCGTGACGGCCAGCCGGAGCTGTCCCATCGCCCCCTGCACCGGCGCGACGATCCGGGCCGTCAGGCTCACGGCGCCCTCGGCGACACTGGCCGTCCAGCGGAGGCTATCGATGCGAGTTTGCGGCACGACTTCGAGCCAGACGCTTTGCCAGATGCCGGTGGTCCGCGGGTACCAGATGCTGTGCGGCTTCTCGTGCCAGTCCTGCTTGCCGCGGGGTTTGGCCAGGTCGTGCGGGTCGTCATCGGCGCAGACGAGCACCTCCGCCTTGTCGCCGGAGAGCAGGTCGGTGACGTCCGCATGGTACGGCATGTAGCCGCCTTCGTGCTCGACGGCCAGCCGCCCGTTCACCCACACCCGTGCGACGTAATCGACCGCCCCGAAGTGCAGCAGCAGCCGGTGCCCCGCCGGCACCTTCGGCATGACGACCTCACGCCGGTACCAGCACCGCGACAAAAACCCTTCGAGCCCCTTGCCGCCATTGAGGCCCGAAAGCGGCGCCTCGGGCGCGAACGGCACACGGATCGTTTGCCCGTCGGCGAAGTCGGGGGAATCCCCGGCGTCGAACTGCCATGTGCCGTCCAGCGACCAGTGCTCCGGCCGCGTCAGCATCGGGCGGGGGTGGCGGGCGAGTTCACCGGGCTCGAGGCGCGGGTCGGCGGGCTTCTTGCGTGTCTTGCTCAAGCCGTCGAGCATACTTTGTAGCCGAAGCTTTCTACAACCTTCGGAAGCGGCCGCACAACAAACGGTGCTTGCTTTCGGGCTGTCCTTGAGGCGATCCTGCCGACCCCAACCCATGAGGCTTCCCGCTTGAGCAAGACCCGTAAAACCAAATCCAAAGCGCCCGCGTCGGTACCCCCGCCGGAGGCACCACACGCGCCGCACGAAGCAGCTCTGCCCGATGCGCCGACGTCCGCCTCCGACGGAACGATGCACGTCCCTGACGCCGGGCCGCCCGACCGGCTCCAGGTGGACGAGTCGGTGGCCAGGCAGGCCTTCATGTTCGCCGCCGGCATCGAGTGCAGCTATCCCACCATCGCCGGGGGACGCCGCATCGACCAGCTCGAGGTCACCGGCCACTACGAGCATTGGCGCAAGGACCTGGACCTGGCCCACGGCCTGGGCCTGAAGTACCTGCGGTACGGCCCGCCGCTGCACCGCGTGTGGACCGGCCCGGGCCGCTACGACTTCTCCTGGCTCGACGGCCCGATGGCGCGGATGCAGGAGCTGGGCATCTGGCCGATCATCGACCTGCTGCACTTTGGCCTGCCCGACTGGCTGAACGACGCCGACCCGGCCGCCCCGGCCTTTCAAAACCCCGCCTGGCCCGAGCACTTCGCCGACTACGCCGCCGCCTTCGCCCAACGCTACCCGCACGTCCGGCTGTACACCCCCGTGAACGAAATCTACGTCACCGCACTCTTCTCCGGCCTTTACGGCTGGTGGAACGAGCGCCTCACCGCCGACTCGGCATTCGTCACCAACGTCAAGCACTGCGTCAAAGCCAGCGTGCTGGCGATGCGGCGGCTGCTCAATGACCGTCCAGACGCCATCTTCGTCTTCAGCGAAAGCACCGAGTACGTGCACCCCGGCAGCCCGCAGGTCGTCTCACGGGCGAGGCTCATGAACGAACGCCGCTTCGTCGCACTCGACCTGCTCTTCGCTCACGACGTCAGCGCGACCATGTACCGCTACCTCACCGCCGGCGGAATGACCGAGGCCGAGTACCTCTGGCACATGGACCAGTCAGACCTCAAGCGACACTGCATCCTGGGCACCGACTACTACATCACCAACGAGCACGTCCTGCACGCCGACGGCTCGGCCACGCGCGTCGGCGACGTCTACGGCTACTACGTCATCACCCGCCAGTACTACGACCGCTACGGCGTTCACGTCATGCACACCGAGACCAACCGCGCCCACCCGCACGCCGTCGAGTGGCTCTGGAAGGAGTGGATGAACCTCATGCGCCTCCGCGACGACGGCGTGCCCGTCATCGGCTTCACGTGGTTCGGCCTGCTCGACATGATGGACTGGGACAGCGCCCTGACCAACCCGCGCGGCCACGTAAACCCCGTCGGCCTCTTCGACCTGCGCCGCCGACCCAGACCCGTCGCCAAGGCCTACCGTGAACTCATCGAGCACTACAGCCACCTGGACATGAGCCGCAGCAAGCTGCCCCTGCTGACGGCCTGACGCTCACGCCTCGTCCCACGCCTCGTGCAGGTAGTTGCAGTAACGGCTCAGCGCCTCCGGGTCGTCCCAGGCGACTTTGCCCTCAATGCTGCACAGCCCGTCGTACCCGCCGGCCTTGAGCACGGCGAAGAACGGGCCGTAGTCGCTCTGGCCGCTCTCGCCGGGGGCGACGCGACCGACCTTGTCCGCCACGTGCACATGGTGGATGTCCGCCATGGCCGCCTCGAGGTTGCCAAGCGGCTCCTCTTCCAGCCAGAAGTGGTAGCTGTCCACCAGGCACTTGAAGCCCGGGTGGCTCACCTCCCGCACGTACTCCATCGCCTCGCCGACGGTGTTGATGATGTTGCACTCCCCCTTGTTCAGCGGCTCGGCCACGATCGTCACGCCGGCCTTCTCCGCCAGCGGGGCGGCCATGTTCAGGAACGCGAC
>JBHJOM010000095.1:0-87677 GCA_050329715.1 Phycisphaerae bacterium | reverse complement strand
AGGGGAGGGATCGAGGGATCGAGGGATCGAGGGATCAAGGGGGTTCAGGCGCGTCCGGCGGGTTTGGCGGGGGCACGGGAGACGCGAACGAACGCACGGGAGCGGCTCCCGTGCGTACGGACGGGGCTGGCGTGGGCACGGGAGACGCAAACGAACGCACGGGAGCGGCTCCCGTGCGTTCGGGCGGGGCTCCCGTGCGTCCTGGCGGGGCCGGCGTGCGTCCGGACGCGCGCCCGCCGCGGTTGCCGCCGTTGCGGGCTTCCATTCGGTTCGAGGACGTCCGCTTCGCCTACCCGAACACCAGCCAGCCGGCCGTCGACGGCGTCACGCTCGACGTCGCCAAGGGGCAGTCCGTCGCCGTCGTCGGCCGCAACGGGTCCGGCAAAACCACGCTCCTGGCCCTGCTCCCCCGCTTCTACGACCTGGACGCCGGCCGGATCCTCGTCGACGGCACCGATATCGCCACGGTCAGCCTCAAGAGCCTCCGCCGGCAGATCGGCATCGTCACGCAGGACCCGGTGATCTTCCCCGGCACCATCGCCCAGAACATCGCCTACGCCCAACCCGGCGCCCGCCGCGAACAGGTCGAGGACGCCGCCAGACAGGCCTACGCCCACGAGTTCATCCTGGAAAAACCCCAGGGGTACGACACCCCCCTCGACGGCCTGGGCGGCCAGCTCTCCGGCGGCCAGAAACAACGCCTCAACATCGCCCGCGCGATCCTCCGCAAAACCCCCATCCTCATCCTCGACGAAGCCACCAGCCAGGTCGACGCCGAGAGCGAACACCTGATCCAGCAGGCGATCGAACGCCTGATGCACGAACGCACGACGTTCGTCATCGCCCACCGCTTCAGCACGATTTTAAGCGCCGACAAGATCGTCGTAATGGACCGCGGCCGCATCGTCGGCACCGGCACCCACGACGAACTGCTGCGAACGTGCGAAACCTACCAGAACCTGTACGAACGCCAGCTGCAGTCGGCGTGAAGGGATGCCGCCCCGGAGATGTAGCATGGGCGTCCCGCCCATTTTCCAATTCAGTCTGATGGGCGGGACGCCCATGCTACGAACGCCGGGCCGCCGTTCGGGCCCGTCGGTGTCGCCCGGACGCCCAAGGCTACCTGCCCACCGGCCGCACCTCAAACCCGCGGGGTGCTTCGTCTTCCAGCCGGCCGCGGGCGTGGGTGTAGAGCACCGCCGCCTCGGTCACCATCCACACCTCCAGCCCGAGGCAGGCCGCGGCGATGGCCGCCAGGACGTACCGGCCGCCGGCCCACCAGGCCGGCAGCTCCAGCATCAACGCCCAGGCCGGCATCACCAGCATGAAGAGCATGGGCGGGAGCAGGAACCATGTCAGAACCCGCCGGCGGCGGAGGTAGAAGAGGATCACGGCGAACGCCAGCCCGGCCAGGAGCTGGTTGGTCGCGCCGAACAGCGGCCAGAGGATCAGCCCGCCGGACCCGGCCGACGCCAGCGACCACGCCGCCCCCGGTGCCGGCAAAAACGCCAGGGCCCCGGCCGTGACGACCGCGATGAACGTGGCGACGTGCTTCGTAGCATGGGCTTCCAGCCCATCGGTTTTCTTGCTGATGGGCTGGAAGCCCATGCTACGGGCAGAGGCCAGCAGTTCCGTGACGACGTACCGCTGCAGCCGCACGGCGGTGTCGAGTGTGGTGGCGGCGAAGCTGGCGACGAGCACGGCCATCAGGGCCGTCGCCCACGCCGCCGGGACGCCCATCGCCGCGACGAAGTTTCCGGCCCCGGTAACGAACGCCCCGACCTTGGCGGCCAGGCCGTCGGAGGATTGCCAGGAGCGGTAGCGGGTCGCAAAGGCGTAGTCGCCAACAGCGCGGACTACGACCTCATGGCCAGCCGAGTCGCTGGGAAATATCCTCGCTGAGACGACATCGACAACACCTCGCTCCTGTAGTTCCTCCCGTGGTATCGGGCTGTAGATTAGCCGGTGCATGTGGACGTATTCATGGGCTGATTCGAATCTCAGGGGCGGCCCGCTCTCGTTCCAGATTTCGACCGATCGAGCATTGTGGAGGATGTTGTCGGGGCCAATCTGACTCCACGCTAACGAGTGTGTGGTATGCGTCACGCCCAACCCCAACCCCGCCACGCAAGCCAGAATCACCAGCACGGCCAGAAATCCCTCCGTCAGCATCGAGCCGTACCCCACGAACTGGGCATCGCTCTCGGACGCGAGCTGCTTGCTGCTGGTGCCGCTGGAGACGAGGCAGTGGAACCCGCTGCACGCGCCGCAGGCGATGGTGATGAACAAAAACGGCCAGATCGGCGGGGCGCCGGCCGGGCTCCAGTTCACCATCGGCGCGACCACCGCCAGCGGCTGGCGGTCGGCCCCTTCCACAGGCGGCGCGCCGCCGATCATCGCCGCCGTCACCAAGCCGGCGAGGATCAGACCCATCGCGCTGAGCAGTTGCAGGCTGTTGATGAAATCCCGCGGCTGTAATAGCAGCCACACCGGCAGCACGCTGGCCGCGTAGCCGTAGGCCAGCAGCATGACCACCCACACCCACGTCGGCCACGCCGCCAGCGCCACATTGAACGCGTGCAACGGCCCGAAGTCGCCGAAGACCACCGACGCGTACATCAGCACCAGTGCCAAGAGGCTCGGCACGAAGAGCGCCACGCCCCGCCGGTGCAGCCACAGGCCGATGGCCACGGCCAGGGGCAGTTGCACCATGACCGGGAAGATGGCCGCGGGGTACTGCCGCAAAACCGCCGCGATGACGAGCCAGAAGATGGCGATGACGATCAGCAGGCACAGGAACAACACGCACAGAAACAGCAGCCGCGTGCGGCGGTTGATGACCGTGCCGGCCACCTCCCCCACCGTCTTGCCCTGGTTGCGGAGCGAGACGACCAGTGCCCCAAAGTCGTGCACGGCCCCGACGAAGATGCTGCCCACGAGCACCCAGACGAGGGCCGGGAGCCACCCCCACATGACGGCGATGGCCGGGCCGACGATCGGGCCGGTGCCGGCGATGCTGGTGAAGTGGTGGCCGAAGACGACGGACTTCTTCGTCGGCAGGTAGTCGGCATCATCGCGGAGGGCGACGCTGGGCACGACGGCCGAGGCCGAGAGCCGGAAGATCCGCCGGCCGAGCCACCGGCCGTAGGTGTGGTAGGCGACGATGAAGGCGACGGCCGAGCCGAGGGCGATGATCAGGGCATCCACGGCAACAGTCTACCATGACAGGCGGCCGTTACCTGCCGGCCGGGGTTTATCCGGCTTGCAATCGATCGGCGTGCGTTGACCGTCAGCATACGGCGAACTACGGTTCGGGTTCAGGAGTTTGAAGCCATGACACGCACACTCATCACTGCCGGCCTGCTGATTTTGCTCGCCGTGGGCATCGTCGGGGGCCTTTCGGCCCTCGCGGCGAACGGCAAGCGGGCCGCCGCGGAAATGCCCGCACAGCCGCAGCGGGCCTGGAGCCAGGATTCGATTTGGTACGACGGGCTGGTGGAGAAAGCGACGTACGACGCAAGCCGCATCGTCTACGGCCGCGCTCGGAGCTACGAGGCGGTCTTCCTCACGAACAAGGAGGCCCACGACGCCGCGACCGTCACGAAGGACGCGGACAGCGCCGGCGAGTCATTCGAGGTCTGGAAGCACAACCAGATCGAGCGCATCCCCACGCCCAATTACGACTACACGTACATCGCCACGAGCCACTTCCGCACCGACAACCTGGCGCTGACGCGGCTGGACGTCTCCAGCCAGGAGTGGTGCGGCACGAGCTTCAAGCAGTACCAGCTGACGGCCCCGGGGACGTGGGACTACTTCGGCTTCAGCTACATGCCCGAGTCCGGCCGGCAGAACGAAACCGTGACGGCCGCGGGCAAGCCGGTGGTGCCGTTCGACGCCCTGCCGCTGTGGCTGCGGAACTACGACTTTGAAGCCCGCCCGACGGTAGAGATCACCCTGCTGCCCGACCAGCGGAGCAACCGCGCCACGCCCGCCGAGCCGGCCGCCGCCGAGGTTCGCCACGTCGGCACGTCGGACGCCGGCCACAAGCTGGAACTGGTGCAGGCCGGGAAGGTGCTTGGCACCTACGAGATGGCCGCCGACCGTAACCACGTGATGCTCGCCTACGAAGGTGCCGATGGCCAGACGTACACCCTCCGCGCGTTGGAGCGGGTGAACTACTGGACGATCCAGGAGTAACCGCGGTGGCGTAAGCGGCTTGGCCCTTCCGGGCCGATGGGTCAGTCGGTTTGCTCGCGCTGGTCGTCGGACTTCTCCTTGTCCGGGCCGACGCGGCGGAGTTCCAGCGTGCGGACGCGGCGGCGTTCGAGGCTGATGACGCGGGCTTCATACGGGCCGATGGGCACCTTGTCGCCCGTCTCGGGGAAGCGGCCCAACTGCTTGAGCAGGTACCCGCCGACGGTATCGACGTCGGCCTCCTCGTCTTCGTCCAGCTCGACGTTCAGGCGGCGTTTCAGGTCGTGCAGGCTCATGGTGCCGGCCAGCCGCCAGGTGTCGGGGGAGCCTTCCACGGGCTGGAGGCGGTCGCCGGCGGGCCGGTCCATCTCGTCCTCGATTTCGCCGACCATTTCCTCGAGCACGTCCTCCATGCTGGCCACGCCGCGGGTCGCGCCGTGCTCGTCGACCACCACGGCCAGGTGGATTCGGCTGTTGCGGAACTGCTCGAGCAGGTCCAGGGCGTTGGCGGTTTCGGGCACGATCAGCACGTTGCGCATGACGCGGCGGAGGTCCAGCTCGCCTGAGCCGATGACGTGCGGCCGGCTGCCGGGGCCTTGCGTCAGCTCGACCTTCACGGGTCCTTCGTCGGTGTCATTGGTGACGACGAGCCGGCCGGGCGTCAGGCCTAGGTGGCGCAGGAGGTCGCGTACATGGACCATGCCGACGACCTTGTCGATGGTGCCGTCGCACACCGGCAGGCGGGTGTACGGGCTGGTGTGCACCAGGTGCAGCACCTCCTCCAGCGGCTGGCCGAGCCGGAGGTATACGACGTCGACGCGTGGCGTCATGATCTGCCGGACGCGGCGTTGCGGCAGCGCGGCGGCGGCACTGATCATGCGGGCCTGCCGGGGGTCGATGTTCCCCGCCACCTGGGCGACGTACGCCAGCGAGGCGATCTCCTGCACGGCCTGGCCGCTGGAGGTCTTCTGCTTCCGCTCGAACGGGCGGTTCACGAAGTGGACCAGCTTCACCATCGGGGTGAGCACACGTGTCAGCCAGTCCAGCGGACGGGCGACGATCGGGGCGAACAGCGTGTTGTTGTTCACCCCCAGCGTCTTGGGCAGGATCTCAGTGAACTGCAGCATGAGGTACGTCAGCACCAGTGAAAAGGCGAAGAGCCACTGCGGGCCGTAGAGCTTCTCGAACTGCGCGCCGGCGACGGCGGCACCGACGGTGTGGCTGGTGGTGTTGAGGATGAGAATCACGGCGATCGGCTTCTCGATGTTCGCCTTGAACCCCCGCCAGATCGCCGCCTGCTTGGGGCGCGTCCGGCCCATGTCCGCCACCTGGCTAGGTGTGGTCGAGAGCAGCGTCGCCTCGAGCAGCGAGCAGAGGCCCGAGACGATCAGTGCCGTCAATGTCGCGGCAAGGAAGAGGGTCATAACCGACAAGGCGTAACCGCGCAGCCCACCGGACGCAACAGCCAACACCCGCCGAAACCCCCTACCTGCTTCCTGACACCTGCACCTTACACCCCGCTTCAGGTAAGCTTGCCGCCATGCCTCCGGACTCTGCACCCCTTTCCTTCACCCGCGACGACAGGCTCCTGTTCATCGGCGACTCCATCACCGACTGCGGCCGAAACAACGATCCCGAACACCTCGGCCAGGGCTACGTCCGACTCGTCCGCGACGCCCTGCTGGCACGCGACCCCGCGGCGGCGCCGCAAATCATCAACCGCGGTACCAACGGCCACCGCGTGCCGGACCTGGCCGAGCGCTGGGACCGCGACGTCATCGCCGCCGACCCGACCGTCGTGTCGATCAAGATCGGCATTAACGACGTCTGGCGGCAGTTGGACACCCCGGGGCTCGGCGTGCCGATCGAGGACTACACCGCCACCTACGCCGGCCTGCTGGAACGCACCCGCACCGCCCTGCCGGGTGCGAAGCTGGTGCTCTGCGAGCCGTCGGTCATCTGGCCGAGGGCCAGCCCCACGCCGACCCGCGGCAACGAGCTTTTGCAGCCGTACGTCCACGCGGTCCGGGCGCTCGGCGAGCAGTTCGGCGTCGCGGCGGTTGTGGGGTTGCACGGGGCGTTCGTTTCGGCACGGTCGGCCCGGCCGGAGGTCGACTGGGCCCCGGACGGCGTCCACCCGAGCCCGGTCGGGCACATGCTCATCGCCCACACGTGGCTCAAGGCGGTGCTCGGGCAGGTCGACGGCTGAAGCGCCTTCGCGCCGACGCCGCGTCGGGGTATCACGGGGCGATGCCCCAGAACCAAGACCTCCAGGCGATGTGCCAGCGCGGCCAGGACGACCTGGTCGCCACGGACTACCTCGCCGCCGAACGCAAGCTGGTCGAGGCCGAGCGCCTCGCCGAGGCCGCCGGCGACTTCGACACGCTCTCGCGGCTGTACATGCCGTTGCAGGAGGCACGGCGTCAGCGTCGGCACCGGTGCGGGGAGGGCGTGGTCCGGCTGGACCTGCTGGCCGTCGACGCCGCCGACGAGCTTCTGGCCGAGCACGTGCTCAAGCACCACCCGCACGGGCAGTTGCTGGTGGCCGGCTGGGCAAGCCTTGCGCCGTCGCTGGCGGTGCGGCAGTTGGCGTGGGAGCTGGGGATGTACGTCGAGACGTATCTGGCGGCGGTTTACCCCGTGGCCGGGCAGCGGGCGGTGGTGGTGGTGCCGAATGCCCAAGTGGCCCTGCCCCCGGCGGAAGTCGGCAGCCTCGAGCGGCTCCAGGCGATGCTACCGCCGCACAGCCTGCTGTTCCACGAGACGGAACTGCCCGCCGGGCCGCAGCCGGGCACGGACGAGACCTTCGCCCGGACAATGGCGTTGTGGGAAAAGCTGCACGCCCCCTTCCTGGCCGAGGCCGACGCAACGCCCGACCCCCGCCGCCGCCTGGAGGCCTACCGCCGCACCATCGAGGTGGATTACGCCTGCGAACTGGCCCACCAGAAGCTGAGCCACACCGCCGCCGAGTTGGCCCGCACCGGTGCCTGACGACGGCGGGTTGGCCGGGGCAAGACAAATGCCCCCGTTCATCGCTGCGACATTTCGGCTACGCTCTTGGGCTCATGCAAAAGGACATTCAGCAGCAGATCATCGAGCACGTCGAGAGTGAAGGCTACCAGCCCCAGCGGCCACGGCAGCTTGCTCGCGCACTTCAGCTCGCCAACGACGACGTTTACGACAGCTTCCGCGGTGCCCTCCGCGACCTGATGGACGAGGGGCGGCTCATCCTCGGCAGCCGTGGCAGCGTGCTCGTGCCGACGCAGGAGCTTGGCCGCGACGAGATCATCGGCAGCTACCGGCACAACCGGCGGGGCTTCGGCTTCGTGGTTCCGACGGACCCGTCGGCCAAGGAGGATCTGTTCATCCCGCCGGAGAAGCACATGGGGGCGATGTCCGGCGATCTGGTCCGGGCCAAGATCACGCACCGCGGCTTCAAGCACGGCAAGCCCATGGCCGAGGGCAAGGTGATTGAGATCATGGAGCGGAAGCACACCCGCTTCGCCGGCACACTCGCCCGCACGGCCGGGACGTGGATGGTCTACCCCGACGGCAACGCGATGGTCGAGCCGATCCTCACGCCCGACGCCGCCGGGAAGCACATCAAGCCGGGCACCAAGGTCATCGTCGAGATCACGCAGTACGCCGAGGGGAGCCACGCCGCCCACGGCGTCATCGCGGACGTCCTGGGCGAGGCCGGCGAGAAGGACGTGGACCTGAAGTCCATGATCGTGCAGCACAACCTGCCCGAGACGTTCCCCGACCGCGTACGCGAGCAGGCCGCCGAAACGGCCCGGAGCTTCAAGCCCACCGGCGACGAAAACCGCCTGGACCTGACCGACGCCGTCGTCGCCACCATCGACCCGGTCGACGCCAAGGACTTTGACGACGCCATCAGCCTGGAAGACCACGGCGACGGCACGATGACCCTCGGCGTGCACATCGCGGACGTCTCCCACTTCGTGCCCGAGGAGACCCCGCTGGACGTCGAGGCCCGCGAACGCGGCAACAGCACCTACTTCCCCGGGCACGTCATCCCCATGCTGCCCGAGTCGCTATCCAACGGCGTCTGCAGCCTGCAGGAGGGCGTGCCCCGCTTCGCCAAGAGCGCGTTCATCACGCTCGACCGCGACGCCAGGCCGATTCGCACGGCGTTCTCCAACAGCGTCATCAAGAGCCGCAAGCGCATGCGGTACGTCGAGGCGCAGGCCATAATCGACGGTGCCGCCGTCGTGCCCCACCCGGAGGGGGACCGCACGATCGGCGATTACGAGCCGGAGGTCGTCGATCTGCTTCAGCGGATGGACGACCTGGCGAAGCGCATCCACAAGCGGCGGCTGGCGGCCGGGCAGCTCACGCTCGACATGCCGTCCATGGAGCTGGTGCTCGACGAGGAGGGGAAGGTCGTCGACGCGGTGGAGGAGGACCAGAGCTTCACGCACACGATCATCGAGATGTTCATGGTGGAGGCGAACGAGGCGGTGGCCCGGCTGCTGGACGGGCTGGAGATCCCCTTCATCCGCCGGACCCACCCGCACCCGGAGCCCAGGGACGAGGAGAAGCTTCGCAACTTCGCCGGCGTCGCCGGCCACAAGATCCCCGCGAACGTCGACCGCCACGCGCTGCAGAGCCTGCTGGCTGCCGTCCGCGGCAAGCCGGAGCAGTTCGCCGTCAACATGGCCGTGCTCAAAAGCCTGACCCGCGCCGAGTACAGCCCGAAGCGCATCGGCCACTTCGCGTTGGCCAGTGACTACTACTGCCACTTCACCAGCCCGATTCGCCGCTACGCCGACCTGACGGTCCACCGCCTGCTCGACAGGCTGTTCGCCGAGTACAACGTCAGCTTCCAGAACGGCCCGTTCAAGCGGCCGATCAAGGCGCCCAAGCTCCAGCTCGAAGGTGCCCCCAGCTTCGACGACCTGGTCGCGTTGGGCCGGCACATCAGCTTCACCGAGCGTCGCAGCGAGGGGGCGGAGCGTGAACTCAAGCAGGTGAAGATCCTCAACCTGCTGGCCGACCACGTCGGCGAGGACTTCGGCGGCGTCGTCACCGGCGTGTCGAACCTGGGGCTTTATGTGCAGCTGGACAAATACATGATCGAGGGCCTCGTCCGCTTCGAGCACCTGCTGGACGACTGGTGGGAGGTGGACCCGAAGTTCGGCGTGGTGCGCGGGCAGCACTCGGGCAAGACGATCCGCATCGGCGACGTGGTGAAGACACGCATCATCGCGGTGGACCTGCCGCGACGCGACCTGGAACTGGCCGTGCTGAGCATCACGGCCCGCGGCGGCAAAGCCGCCGACAAGGCGGAAACGGCGCGTGGCACCAAGCCGGCCGGCAAAGGCAGGGCCAAACGCGGCGCAAAGCCCGGTGCAACACCTGGCGCGAAGCCCGCCCTGGCCGCGACCGCCGCCAAGAAGGCGCCCAAACGCGGCAAGACCGGGGCCGTGAAACGCGTCCTGCGCAGCAAGCAGCGTGAGAAACGTAAAACCAACGGCTAGGCCGACTCGGCCTTCTCCGCGCACACCGCGCACTGGCCGTGGACGATGATCTCGGCGTGTGCGGCGCGGTTGCCGGTGGCTTCGGCGAGTTGGGCCAGGAGGCTTTCGACGCGTGGTGCGTCCGGCAGGCAGCTGCGTCGGCCGCAGGCGTCGCAGGCGAAGTGGGCGTGGTGGTGCCCGCCGCCCTGTTCCTTGCCGCCGAGGCCATAGAGGTTGGCGTCCTCCTCCCCGGGGACCATGTGGATGAGGTCCGCCTCCTCCAGCGCGCGGACGGTGCGGTAGACCGTCACCGGGTCGGTGCCCGGGGGCAGGAGCGTGAGCATCTCGGGCACGCCCAGCGGGTGGGAGGCGGTCCGCAGCGTCTGCAGCACGGCCACGCGTGTCGGCGTGCGCTTCAGGCCGTGGCTTCGCAGCAGGTTGGCGATTTCTTCGTGCGGCATAACCGTTGGCAATATACCCGATCTGGTGCTTAACCCGCCTGGCGTGTCTGGAACATCGCGACGGCCAATGCCAGGCAGGCGGCGACGAGGCAGGCCGTGTACAGCGTCACCAGCCCGAGGTAGCCGCCGGTGATGTTGTGCTCCTGGAGCAGCGCATCGCCCAGGTGAAGGAATTTAAGGTTCGGCACGACGCGGTAGAACGCCTCGGCAGTGCCGCTGTCCCCGGCCCAGCGGCCAAGTGTGCTGTCCGACAGGAAGCCGGCGAAGTAGACGACCAGGCAGACCACCAGCGTCGGCACCGTCCCCAGGCGCGTGCTGCTGGCGACCGCCACGGCCGCGAAGAGCCAGACGGCCAGCATCAGCCCGACCATCGCCGCCAGGATCTGTACGGGCAGGTCGGTCAGTGGGCTTTGCAACTCCCACGTCTTGCCGACCAGCAGCACCAGCAGGTAGGCCAAGGCCAGCAGCCCGGTGCCCCAGGTGCTCATCATCGAGCCGAAGTGGCGCTTGAAAAAGTAGTTGCCCGCCGAGGCGATGACGGCTGCGGCAAGAAGCGCCGCCGAGCCGAAGACCCAGACCGGCCCGTCCGGCTTGAGCGTCGCCGCCGAGAGCACGCCGTGTCGCACCCACATCAGCAGCACGAGGGACCAGAAGACCATCGCCAGCGTGAGTGCCGCGGCGACGCCGACGTACTTGCCGACGATGAAGACCGGCCTTGCGATCGGCTTGGAGACGACGGTGAGGACGGTTTTGTTCTCGATCTCGCGGTGGACGACGCCGGCGGCGGTGAAGGCGGCCAGAATGCTCCCGCCCAGCAGGATCATCCAGAGGCTCATGTCATTGGCGAGCAGGTTGTCGTTGTCGAAGGTGTAGCCGCTGAGCCAGGGGGTCAGCGACAGCAGCAGCCCGACGAAGAGCAGCCACACCACAAAAAAGTGCTGACGGATGCTCTCGATGAAGGCGTTCCGGGCGACGGCGAAGAGTTGAAGCGGCATGGGTTGGCCAAGTCTAGGATACTCCGGCGTTAGCTCAACGTCCGGCGTGCTCGGTAGGCGGCATATATACGGGATGGCATCTGCCCGCCCGTTGATCGGCCCGTCCGGTTATCTGCCAGTCAGATTATCAACCCGGCCCGAAGCCCCGGTAAGATGCTCTGCCAATTTGCACCGACCCGAACCTGCACGTAAGACACGCGTTCTATACGTGTAAGCTGCGCTGAGGGTTTGCTCGGGCAGCAGGTTAGGGCTCGGCCGCCGCCGAGGCTATCATGGCCGGCCCGTCATCCGTTCATGCTCCCGGCGGAGTGGGCGGTTACCGTCAGAGGCCCGTTGTCCGTCGCCGAAGTCTGTGTCAGTTGCCCGACAGACAAAGGCGGCATCAACCAGCCAGTCCCTGTTCCGAAGGCTCTGTTTCCTAAGGCACCGCATGACAAGCCACCAGGACCTCTCCACGCTAGGCCGTCGTCTCTCCGCCGCCTGGCTCGCACTGGCCACCCAGGCCGGGCTGGCTATCACGGCCATGGCCGTCTACCTGCTTACCGACGAGCCGCCGTTGCTGGCTCTGTTCTGGTTCGCACTCGTCGGCATCGTTATCGGGGTTGCGACGGCGATTCTTTACGTCTTCCGGCTCGCCGAGGCCCGCGAAGGTATTGAGCTGGACGAGGCCGCCCGCTCAGGCCGAGCCGCAGAGAGCATCTTCGCCGACGCCGAGGACGCCCGACCCGCCTCCAAACGTCTGCAACGGTTGTACCGTTTCGGCCTGCCCGCGGTGAGTGTGACGGTCTCCGTCATCCTCATGGCGCTGGGCGTCTACCTGCTCCAGGAGATGGCCGAGGTGGCCCCGGAGCTCCAGCTGGCCGGCTCGCTGGGCGCTGCCGCCGCGTTGGCCGGCATGAGCTTCGTCGGCTTTATCGCCGGGCGTTATTTGGCGGGCATGAGCCAGGGCCAGGACGGCAAGCTGCTGGCCGGTGCCGCCCATTACCTGCTGGGCACGGTCATCGCCACGGTGCTGGCCGCGGCGGCGATGTTCGTGGGCGACCTGATCGACTCCGTCGTCCCGCTGCAGATCCTGGCTTATCTGCTGCCGATTCTGACGATCATCGTCGGCTTCGAGGTGCTGCTGAACCAGTTGCTGGACCTGTACCGCCCGCGGAAGGCCGGCGAAACGCCCCGGCCCGCGTTCGACAGCCGCCTGCTGGCCGTCTTCGGCTCGCCGGGCAGCGTCGTGCAGAGCCTGAGCGAGGCAGTCAACTATCAGTTCGGCTTTGAAATCTCGCGAAGCTGGTTCTACAAGCTGCTTGCCCGCTCGCTCGTATGGCTGGTGATTTTCGGAATTGCGGCACTGCTGGCCGTATCGACACTGGTGATCGTCCGCCCGAACGAGACGGCGGTGGTAACGCGTTTTGGCGACATCCGCGGCGGCCTCCGTGAGCCGGGGCTGCACTTTAAGCTCCCCTGGCCGCTGGAGAACGTCCGCCGGGTCGACACGACGACGATCCGACAGATGATCGTCGGCTCGACGACCGAGGAGGACGACGACGCCGCCCGCCGGGCCATGGACGCCGGGCAGACGCCCCCGCCACTGCTCTGGACCAACTCCCATAGCGAGGACGAGGTGCTCCTGCTGATGGCCGCCAGCCCGCTGGAGATCGACCTGACAGACCGCGCCGCCGGCGCCCTCGCCGAGGACGAGGCCGGCACCGACGGCAACGCGCCGTCCGTGGTCCTTGGCGGCGTGAAGGTCGTCGTGAAGTACCGCGTCGGCGACGTGATGGCCTACCTCACCACCGCTGAGAACCCCGAGGAACGCCTCCGGGCCATGGCCGCGGGCATGCTGCAGCGGGCGCTGCTCCGCTACACGATCGACGAGATGATGGGCAACGGCCGGCGTGACGCCGCCGAGCTGCTCCAGGAGGAACTGGCCCGCCGTGTAAACGCCGAGGGCCTTGGGCTGGAGGTAATGTGGGTGGGCATTTCCGGCGTACACCCGGCACAGAAGGTGGCCTCGGCGTTTCACGAAGTGATCCGCGCCGAAGCCGAGCGTGAGACGGCCATCGAGAACGCCCGCCGCGACGCCACCCGCCTGCTGGTGGAAGCCATCGGCTCCGAAACCCGTGCCCGCCAGATCGTGCAGCAGTTGGAAGCTGCCCGCGAGGCCGACGCCGTCGGCACCATGGACCCGGCCGAACGCGAACTGATGCGCCAGCGTATCGAACAGGCGATGCTCGCCTCCGGCGGCGAGGCGGCCAGCACCCTGGCCGAGGCCCGCGCCAACCGGTGGGAAGTTGAAAACCGGGAGTTCGGCCTGTTCCAGGAGTACAAGGCCCAGCTTGCCGCCTACCGCGCCGCACCCGACTTCTTCGTGAAGCGGAAGATCCTCGACGCGTACATCGAAGCCTACCCGGGCCGCCCCAAGTGGGTGGTGGACTCCGAGTCGCCCATCGTCCCGCGGGTGGACGCCAAGTCCGAGTCCGGCGGCATGAACTTCGGAGAGTTCGGCCAGTAACCCGACCGCCGTCCCGCACCACACCGACCGTCAACTGCATTTCGCTCAAGCATTCGGAGACTGCATGAACCGCATCGTCATCATCGTCGTGGCCGTCCTGCTGGTGCTGGTTTTCGCCGGCGCTACCGTGACCCACTCGGTCAACTTCAACGAAGCCGCCGTCGTCACCACCTTCGGCCAGGCCGATGAGGAATCCGTCCTCAACGGCTCCATCGACGGCGAAGCCGGGCTGCACTTCAAGGCACCGTGGCCCTTCCAGAAGGTCGAGCAGACGTACGACACCCGCACCCAGGTGCTGGACCTCCGCCCGGAGGAGATTCAGCTGGCTGACGGCACCAGTGTCATCGTCCACATGACCATTGCCTGGCGCGTGACCGACCCGCTGGCGTTCTTCAAGACGCTCCGCACCGTCGAGCGTGCCCGCGGGCAGCTCGAGAGCCGCATCGCCGGTGCCCGCGAGCAGATCACCGCCTACCGCTTCGACCAGCTGACCAACCGCGACCCGGCCGAACTCCGCCTTGAAGAAGCCCAGGTCGCCGTGCTGCAGACCGTGCAGAATGAACTCACCGACCAGGGGTACGGCCTTGCCCTGCAGGACGTGGCCATCACCCGCATGGTGCTCGCCGAGGAGGTGACCGAGAAGGTCTTCGAGCAGATGACGGCCAACCGCAATGCCAAGGCACAGCGTGCCCGGTCCGAGGGCGTTTCGGTCGCGGCGGACATCACCAGCCGGGCTCAGGCGGACCGTGACATGCTGCTGAGCTTCGCCGGACGTCAGGCCGCCAACATCCGTGCCCAGGGCCAGCTTGCCGCGGCCCGTTTCTACGAGCAGTACCAGGAAGAGCCCAAGTTCGCCGAGATGCTGGCCGCCTACAACGCACTGCCGGAGATCCTGATGAACAACACAACGTTCATCGTGAACTCGAACAAGTTCCCCTTCAATTTCCTCTTCGACAAGCCTGCGACGCAGGGACAGAACGAGCCGGACTCGCTGGCAGGCCAGCCCGCGGGCCGGGCCGCCCTGCGGGCCGCCGAGGACGCCGCCGCCGTCACCGACTGATCGCCTCCACGACACACCGCGTACGCATCGTTCAGCACAACGTCATCAAAAGCGGATAAGCCCATGGCCCACACCCACGACGACACGCCACCCGCACAAAACCCGCCGGCTCCCGGCTCGCGCCGGCCCGAGATCACCGACGCCGCCGCCAACCGCTCCCTTTCGGACGCGCTGCGGCTCAGCTTTTCCGTGCTCCGCGTGGCGATGGTGGTGCTGCTGCTGTTCTTCATCATCTCAGGCGTCTACAGCGTCGATCAGAACGAAGTCGTCGTGCAGACTCGCTTCGGCAAGATCGTCGGCGACTCGGAGAACCAGGTGCGTCGGCCCGGCCAGCTCTACTTCGGCCTGCCCGAACCGCTTGACCGCCGCATCCGCGTGCCCACCACCGAGCAGACGCTGAGCCTCGACCGAGACTTCTGGTACGCCCGCCCGCCGGGCGCACCCGTGCAGGGCTCCCCGGCCAAGCCGTCGCTCGACCCGGCGCAGGACGGCTCGCTGCTCACCGGCGACCAGAACATCGTTCACGCCCAGTGGACCCTCACGTACCGGGTCGACCCGAATCGCGCCGTCGATTTCGTCCGCAACGTCGGCATCGTCGAGGACCCGGACCAGAACCCGCTCGCCAAAGCCGAGGCACTCGTCGGCATGCTCAGCCGCCAGGCGATCGTCGAGGCCGTCGCGAGCATTGAGGCCGACCGCTTCATCGGCGGTACCAGCCAGAGTGATACGATCAAGTCACGCATCGACAGCCGCCTCGCCGAGTTGGAAACCGGCCTGGAGATCGTCCGGTTCAACGTGAGGAGCCCGGAATTGCCCGGCATCGTCCGCCCGGCGTACCTGGCCGTCACGCAGGCAGAGAGCGAGCGGCAGCAGCTGATCGAAGAGGCCCTGCGTCAGCGTGAACAGCTGTACAGCGAAGCCGCCGGCAGGGCCTACCCCGCCGCATTGCTCGCTTTGAGCCTCTATGAAGAGGCGACCGTCGCAGGCGACCAGGAACGGCTCACGCTCATCGAGACGGCGATCGACGCGATGTTCAACGGCACCCCGACCGCTGAGGCTCTGGCCCCGGTGGCCGAGGCCGTCGAGGACGAAAGTGTGAAGCAGCGTATCGCCGCGGTTGCCGACGTGTCCGTTATCGGCGGCGAGTCCCGCCGGGTGATCAACGAAGCCCAGGCGTTCCGCACGAGCATCGTGCAGCAGACGCGGGCGGACGTGGAGCGTTACCTGCAGCTGCTGCCCAGCTACCGCCAGAACCCGGACCTGATCAAGAGCCGCCTGATGACCGAGGCGATGACCGCGATCTTCACGGACCCGACGGTGGAGACGATCAACCTGCCGGCGTCGGAGCGGATGACGGTGATCGACGTCGGCCGCGACCCGGCCGTGCTCAGGGCCATCGAGGAAGCCAACAACCGCCGCCTCCGTGAACAGGGCGCACCGCGCCAGTAAGGACCCAAACCCCGATGGCTGCAGCATTCGAGCGAAACGAGGCGAACGGCGACGGCCGGCACGTGGTGGAGATTCGCGGCGTCGCCAAGACCTTCCGCGACTTCTGGCTCCGTCCGCGCGTCAAGGCCGTCGACGCCCTGGACCTGTCCGTCCGCCGTGGCGAAGTGCTCGGCCTGCTGGGCCCCAACGGCAGCGGCAAGAGCACGACCATCAAAATGATCCTGGGCCTGCTCTTCCCGACCAAGGGCCAGATCTCCGTCTTCGGCAAGCCGCCGACCGACGTGGGCCTCAAACGCCGCATCGGCTACCTCCCGGAAGACAGCCACCTCTACCGCTTCCTCAACGCCGAGGAGACGCTGGACTTTTACGCCCGCCTCTTCGGCATCCCGGCCGAGGAACGCCGCCGGCGTATCGACATGCTCCTGGAGATGGTCGGGCTCAGCTCCGCCCGCTTCCGCCTCGTCGGGGAGTATTCCAAGGGCATGCAGCGCCGCGTCGGGCTCGCCCAGGCGCTGATCAACGACCCGGACCTGCTCATCCTCGACGAGCCGACGACCGGCATGGACCCCATCGCCGCACGGCAGATCAAGGACCTGATCCTCACCCTCCGCAATCGCGGAAAGACCATCATCCTCTGCACCCACCTGCTCGGCGAAGTCGAGGACGTCGCCGACCGCCTGGCGATCATGTACGGCGGCAAGCTCCGCCAACTCGGCGAGACGAACGAGCTGCTCAAGATCCAGGGCACGCAGACCATCGAGACCGATGCGCTGCCCGAGGCCGTGCTCGACCGCATCAAGGCCGTGCTCGCCGAGGCGAACGTGAACCTGCGCGACGTGAAGGTGCCGCGGCAGAAGCTCGAGACGCTGTTCCTGTCAGTGATCGAGCAGAGCCAGCGGGAGGGCATCACGAGCACGGGCGCGGAGCACGGCGGCCGCATGGCCGACTTCCTGCAGGAGCCGGAGCCCGCCGGCCGAAGCCTGCTGGACGAACTGGCCCGCCCCGAGCAGCCGCCAAAAGCCGCCGAGCCCGAGACCGAGCCGGAGCCGGAAACGAACCAGGTGCAGGCCGAGGTCCTGGCCGAGATGACCCGCCCGGCTGGCACGCCAGAGCAGCCGGTGACGCCCGCCGAGCCCGCCGAGCGCACTCCGGCCGCCGCCGCCGATGACGACTTTCTCCGCTCCCTCACCGCCGAAAACGGGGCTGACGACTCGGACGCCCCGCCGCCGCAGGACAAGCACACCCGCCAGCCATGAGCACCCAGAGCCTGCCAGTTTCCTACGCCACCGGCCGCCGCCCGGGCGAACCGAGCCGTGCCTGGCACATCGCCAAACGCCTGCTGCGTTGGGGCGCGCTCTTCCTGGGTGCCGTCGTCGTCGCCGGGCTCGTGGCATGGCTCCTCGGCGGGCAGTCGCCGGCGCTGCTCTACACCGCCCTCACCGACACACAAACACCCACGAGCGACATCAGTGGCGTCGCCGTCTCGCTGCTGGTGGGCGTTACGCTGCTCATGCTTCTGGTGGCGCTGGTGCGGTTTGTGCTGAAGTTCGGCCGGGGCCCGCTGGCGATGGCCCGGCTCGTACTCGACGAGGCGCTGCGTAACCGCGTGGTCGTGGTGATCGGCGGGCTGCTGCTGATCGTGCTGTCGTGGCTCCCGGCCGCGGCCGACCTGAACCAGCCGCTGGAGTACCGCATTCAAACCTACCTCTCGCTAAGCCTGGCGACGGTAAGCCTGCTGCTCGGCGCGGTGACGATTTTCTTCGCCTGCCTCTCGGTAAGCACGGACCTTGCCCCCGGACAGACGTACGACGTTTTCGTGAAACCCGTCTCCCGCGGCAGCTATCTCCTGGGCAAGTGGCTGGGCATCTCGCTGCTGAACCTGTGCCTGCTGGTCTCGTCTTTCGGCGTGATCTACTTCGGTTCGAGTGTCTGGCTCGGGCACATGCCGGCGCTGGACGAGCTGGACCGCATCGCCACGGACAACCAGGTGCTGACGGCCCGTCGTGCCGTGAACCCGCAGCCGCCTTCGCTCACCGAGGAGGCCCGCCAGCGGTTTCTGCAGCAGGACGTGCCGGATTTCGTCCGCCGCTTCATCGGCGACCCGCTGGAAGCCTACGCCGCCAGTGCCTGGCAGACGGTTCTGGACGCCCGCGACGGCGACCAGGCCTTCATCGACGAAGCCGGCGGTGAGGCGGCACTCTTCGGGCAGTTGCTCCAGCAGCGGCAAAACGAGTTCCTGGCCATTCCGCCCGACACCGGCCGGCGGTACACGTTCACGGGCATGGGCGACATCGACCGCGAGTCAGGGCAAATGCTCCAGTTACGCTACAAGCTGGACGAGTCGGCCGGCTACGACCGCGAACGGACGATCCTCCTGCAGATCATTACCGACCGCGGCCCGACCCGCCCGATGCCCGTCGACACCGTCGCCGACGAGTGGCAGACCCAGCCGATCAACGTGTCATTTATCAACGACGCCGGCGTGCTGGACCTGGTCATCATCAACCCGGTGATCCCGGGCCGGCAGCCGAACACGCTCAACTTCGAGGCCGCCGACGGCCTGCGCATCCTCTACACCGAGGGCGGCTTCGGCATCAACCTGGCCAAATCCGGTGCCATGCTCATGGCCAAGCTGATGGCGCTGGCGATGCTCGGGCTGGCGGCGGCGGCGGCACTCTCCTTCCCAGTCGCGGCGACACTCTCGCTGGTCGTCTGGCTGCTCGCCTCGGCTGGCACATTCCTCTCCGACGCCCTCCGCGGCACGAACCGGGGCGTCATTGCCGAAACCCCGGGCGTCGGGCTGGCGTACAATCTCATCATCGAGGGCATCGGCTTCGCCGTCGCGCTGCTCAGGCCGTTCAGTTCGCTGGACACCCGTGCGTTCCTCATCGAGGGCCTGCTGATCCCTGGCGAGCGGCTGGCGTGGAACGTGTCGATGGTCGGGCTGGTGACGACGCTGGGGCTGTTCCTGTTCGGCTGGTTCATCCTCAGCCGACGTGAGATCGCCCGGGTGCAGGTCTAGCATTCATCGACGGCGTTCGGGCATCGCCACGACACGCCGGCCGAACCGCCGTTTGCAGGAAGGTCTTCCATGGCACCATCCAGGATCATCGTCGTCATCGCCCTGCTTCTGGCCGGGGCGGCCGTCGGCGTCGCCGGCATGCTCTCGAGCGACATCGACCAGAAGCGCGTCGAGCTGGACCTGACGTACTCCACCGACACCGGCGACCTGTCGCCTGACATGGTTTTTGCCCACGCCGCCATGGGCAGCTTTCGCGGCATCGCCATCAACGTGCTCTGGCAGCGTGCCCAAAGCCTTAAGCAGGAGGGCAACTACTACCCTGCCATGCAGATTGAGGAGTGGATCGGCACCCTCATGCCCCGCTTCCCCAAGGTCTGGGAATATTCCAGCTGGAACATGGCCTACAACATCAGCGTCTCGCAGCAGACGCCGCGCGAACGCTGGCGGTGGGTCTCGGCGGGCATCGACCTGCTCCGCGAGAAGGGTATCCCGGCCAACCCCGAGAGCCTGCCGCTCTACCGACAGCTCGGATGGATTCTTCTGCACAAGGTCGGCGAGTTTCAGGACCGTGAGAACCAGTATTACAAACTTCAAATCGCCCGGCAGTTCGACGCGATCCTGGGCGAGCCGCCCCTCGGGGCGACCGTAGACGAACACATCCAGTGGCTGCGCGACAGCTTCGACGGGCCCGAGACACTCGACGCGTACCTCGCCGGCGACGCGACGCTCGCCTCCGACGATGCCGAAGCCGACCGCGCGCTTCGCCAGCAGCTTTGGACCTGGTTGACCGTCGAGCAGGACCGCGAGCTGACGCTGGAGACGCTCATCGACATCAACGAGCGGCGCCTGAGGTGGCCGGACTGGGCAGAGCAGCCGCAGATCGACGCCCTGCTGACGCTGGGCCGAAACCGTGTCGTGCGGGAGAGGTTCAGGATGGACCCGGCGTACATGGCGACGGTAGCAGAGGCCTTCGGCCCGCTGGACTACCGACACTCGGCCCCGCACGCCATCTACTGGACGCAGCTGGGCCTGGACCGCGTGGCCACCGGCGACAGGGTCGAAGAGGCGGACATCGGCGCAATCAACACCCGCCGGAACTTCTTCATGGCGCTGCAGCAGCTGATGCGGTCCGGGCGGATCGTCTTCGAGCCGGCGGTGGCGGAGGGGGCCGAGCCCTACTTCAACCGCATGCCCGACCCGCGGTTCGTCTTCGCCTACAAGGACTACTACGAGAAGCTCGTCGAGGAGTCAGAAGACCCCGAGGCACGCGAGGCGTTCAAGGAGGCGTTTCAGTACGGCAGCCGGAACTTCATGGACCTGGCCATCGCCCAGGCGTGGAGCCTGGGCTACGAGGACCTGGCGCGGGAGCTGTATGACGAGCAGCGGAGCGCCGTGGTGGGCACGCGGTTCGCGCCCCGGTACGACCCGCCACTGGTGGAGTTCGTCCTGGCCAACGTCCGCGAGAGCATCGACACGCCGGACAACGCCCGCTGGTGGATCGTGAGCAACATCCAGCGTGCCATCGAGTACGGCGTGATGAACAACGAGCCGGAGGCCGGTGCCCGGCACATGCGCCTGGCCACCGAAGCCTGGAATCACTACCGCGAGTTGAACCCGAACCCGAACGACCCGCTGTACAAGGAGATCAAGAGCATGGAGCAGATGGTGAGGGACACCACGCGGGCGCTGCTCCTGTCGCCGATCGACCCGGTCGCCAAAATCCGGCTTTGGCGGTTCAGCAGCGAAGAGGTCAAGCAGAACCTCTGGCCTGAATTGAACGGCCGCCTGCGTTTCGAGGCCCGCGAAGCCGGCCTAGACCCGGACGTGGCCTACCCCGCCCCCGAAGGCATGGTGCCCACGCCGCTGCCGCCGCCGCAGGCAGGCCAGCAGGCCGCGGCCAGGGCCAATCGACGCTTGGGCTTGCGGGCCCGGCTCTGCGGCGAAATCAATCGTTCGTCGGCCGGGGCGGGTCGCGCGGCGCTTGGCCCTTGTCGTCGCGTTCGCGGGAGTCGCGGCCTTCAGGCCGGCCGCCCAGGACACGCTCGAACGCCTCGACGTCCGGGGCGGCGTCGATGAACTCCTCCAGCCGGCGGTCGACCACGGCCTCGATGTTCCCGGCCTGCTCCTCGAGTTGCGCGCGGTGCGCCTTGAGGCGTGCTTCAAGCTCGTCCAGCCGGCGACGCCGCTCGTTCAGGTTGTACTCCACGATCGCACGCACGGCCTGACGCAACTCGGCGTCGTCGGCCAGCGGCTGCTGCTGCTTCCTGAGCTCCAGCACCCGGCCGATCACGGCATCCTCCAGCTCAAGCTGCCTCACGGCGAACGCCTGCAACTCCGGCCGGTCCGCGAGCCGCTCGATCTGCAGGTACTTCCGCCAGACGCGGAACCGCGCCCGGTCCAGCAGCACCTGCTCGCCGGCCAGCCGATGCGTCACGTCACGGTAGAGTTCGAGGCGGCGCGGTGCGTGCTTCTCAAAGAACGCAACCACCAGCTTCCACTGCTCCGGGTCGATGCCACGGCGTTCGCCACGCTCGAAGCGTTCATCCTCACGGTCAAAGCGGCCGGAGCGTTCGCCTTCGTGCGCCGACGGGGCTTCGTTGTCGCCGGTTTGCTGCGCAGGGAGCCAGGCGGTCAGTGCCAGGCACGCCACGACGCCGGGCAGGCCAGTGCGTTTCATTGAAGCTCCGTGAAAAGCGACTCGATCGCGTCAAACTCACTGTCCATTCCGGCGAGGTCCACAACCGCATCCGAGCCTGATTGGCGGGTCAGGTCGCCAAAGGCCCACTGCTGTACCACTTCGAACGGTTCGTGCTCCGGGTCGTGGTAGACGTATCCCGCCTGCGGCCCGGGCAACTGCCCGGGGACCGGCGCGAACAGCACCACCGACACCACCAATACGATCACCGCGGCCAGAGCCATCAGCGGCCACGCCCAGGCGGGCATGCCCTGTCGGCCCGCGGCCACGGCCAGCGGCTCGACGTCCTCCGCCAGCTGTTGAGCCACCGCCACACGGGCGGCCCCCGCCACCCGAGCACGCCGGGCCGCCGTCAACGCCGGCTCGGCCCATGCCGCGGCACGGAGCTGCGCGTCCAGGCGGGCGAAGGTCGCGGGATCGACCCGCGGGTCGACGTCCGCTTCCATAAGGAGGTTGTTGTCGTCGTCCTTCATCATTTTGCCTTCGTCAGGGTTACCGACCACCGCTTACTGTGTGCCGCGGTCGGAACTCAGCGCGTTCCGCAGCTTGATCATTGCCTTGTGCATCCGGCCCAGCGCGGTATTCAGCGGGCAGCCGACCACCTCGGCAATCTCGTTGAACTTCAGGTCGGCAAAGTACCGCAGCACGACCACCTGCCGCTGTGGCTCGGGAAGCTGTTCCAAAGCCCGGTGAAGTGCCGCGGCATTCTCGTCTTGCTCCGCCGGGGTGGCTACCGGCCGCTGGGCCTCGTCGCGAACCAATGCCAGCTGGTGCCGTACCGCGTTATCCCGGCCTCGCCTTCGCCACTGGTCGTTGGCCTTGTTCGTGGCGATGCGGTAGAGCCAGCTCTTGAAGCCCGCCCCGGCGGCGGGCCGGTATCGCTCGATGTTCTCCAGCACGCTCAGCCAGGTCTGCTGGTGCAATTCCTCGGCAAGCTGGGCGTTTCGGCACAGCCGCGTCAGGTAGCGGAGCAGCCCGTCCACGTGCCGTTCGACCAGGGCCTCGCCGGCCTGCACGTCGCCGTGGCGGAGGCGTTCGGCCAGTGCCTCGTCCGTGATGGACAGCCCCGCCGCCTGTCCGCCGCCCGAGCTGCCGCCCGCGACGCCGTCGGGCGCGTCCTCCGGGAAGGGGGTAGCCGTTGCCGAATTGCCTGACACTCTGCCCATAACGCACCTGGCCGTGAATTATTCTCCCGGTCACGGGCGTATGCACAACGGCCCGGGCGTCAGGCGAACCACCCGTGCACCAGCCGGATGACGAAGTCGCCGCCGAAGATGATGAAGACGATGCCGACCAGCCCGATAATCCCACCGACGACGGCCATTTCTCTGGCTTCCACCTGCCGCGTGGCGTAAGCGATCGCGTTGGGCGGCGTGCTCATCGGGAAGCACATGGCGATGCTGCTGGCCAGCGCGATGCTGATGGCGACCTGGACGACGTTCTCGACTTGGGCACCGGTGAGCACCGCCACGCCGCCTGCGGCGGTAAAGGCCGTCACGCCGATCGGCACCACCAGGTTCGCCGCGGCCGTGTGGCTCATGAAGTTGCCCATCAGCAGCGTGACCAGCAGCACCGCCGCCATGACCAGGAAGCCGGCGTCGCCCTTGAGTTGCTTGACGACCGAGTCGGCCAGCCCGACCTCCTGCAGCCCCCAGCCCAGCGCCAACCCGCCTGCGATGAGGATCAGCACGTTCCATTCGAGCTGGTTCAGGTCGTCGCGGTTCAGCAGCGCGGTGACGGTGAAGGCCACCGCCGGGAATAGTGCCACGACGGCCGACGGCAATCCGGTCCATTGCCCGGTGAGCCAGAGGACGACGGTGATGAGGAAGATGACGAGCACGAACCAGCCGGTCCGCTTCATTTTGCCCTTGGGGGGCGTGAGGTTCAGGTCCGGCGTCTGCGGGCGGAAGGTCAGCGCCAGGACAGCCCAGCAGAGGGCCAGCAGCCCGAGCATCAGCGGCACGGCGATGACCATCCACTCCAGGAAACCGACCTGAATGCCCAGGTTCTTCCGCAGGAAGCCCAGCGCGATGGCGTTCGGCGGCGTGCCGATCGGCGTGCCCATGCCGCCGATGTTCGCGGCGAACGCCACACCCAGCACCATCGCCTTGCGGAACGGCTCCCCCTTGGGGGCGTTGTGCAGCATGGGGAGCATGATGCCGATCATCATGGCGGTGGCGGCGGTGTTGCTCATCCACATGCTGAACAGCGCCGTGGCGAGCATGACGCCGGCCAGCGTCTTGTATGGGCTGCCGCCGAAGGGGTGGACGATGAGCCCGGCGAGCTGGCGGTCCAGCCCGCTCTTGGCGATGGCACTGGCGAGCATGAAGCCGCCGAAGAAGAGCACGATGATCGGATCGGCCATGATGCCGATGATCTCGCGGTAGTTGGGGCTGGCCGCGGGGTCGAGGAAGCCGAAGCCGGGCCACTGCATGGGGTTGGCCAGCAGCAGGACCATGAGCCCGATGACCAGGAGGCTGGTGGCGAAAAGCGGCAGCGCCTCGGTGAGCCAGAGGACGGCCGCGAGGATGACGATGGCGGCCATGTAGGCGCTCTCCCGCGGGAGGTCCGTCAGGAGGTGAACCCACAGCCCGGTGCCGACGGCCAGGGTGACGGCCAGGAGCAGGAAGAGTACCTTGCGCGCCAAGACGCGCGGGTCGAGCCGGCCTGCGCCGTGCGCCTCCGTCGCCGACTCTGAACCAAGGCCGTCGGCGGTCGAATCTACCAGGGTGGTCATACAACGGGTCCTTCCGGGCCGTAACGTGTTGCGGAAACGGGTTGAACCACGCGTCGCAGCAGGCTCTCTGCCCGGAAGCAGCCTGCAGGCGACGGCCGGGCTTTTCCACCGGCCGCCAGGTTCGTACCGTCGAAAATCGACGCAGCCGCCCGACACATCGACGGGCGAGCACGAGCGGCCCATCATGCATCTCGTGGCCGGCAAAGCGAAGCCGCCCGGACCGCCCCGCGTGCGACAACTCGACGCGCACCACCCTCTTTAGCACTGCGTTAGGCACGATCTGGTGTGACAATCCGCCGCACGTATCGACCCCTTCATCTTTTACCTTTCGGGACGATACTCCATCGAAGAAAGGCACGACATCCAACTCGTTTCACCTATGCCTACGTCCCGACTCCCGCGGATTCTGTCCCGGCCCGTGGTGCTGTGTCTCCTCCTCCTTGCCACGATAACGGCAACCAGTCTGGCCCAGGGCACCCAGCCCGACATCGAGCCCGCCGCCGCCCCCGCCGACACCCCCGCCACCGGGACCGATGCCGTTACAGACCCCGTCGCCGACGCCTCTCAGGTCGAAGAAGCCGGCCCCGGCGCGGTCATCGTCAACGCAATGCGCGCCAATGCGGTGCTCGCCCTCTTTGCCATCATCGGCGTCGGCATGCTCATCGGGCAGGTCGAGTACAAGGGCATCGGGCTGGGGTCCAGCGGCGTGCTGTTCGCGGCACTCGTGGCCGGGCACTTCCTCTCCGAACCGGGCAACCACTACGAATTGCCCTCCGTCGTCGGCACCCTGGGCGTGGTGCTTTTCGTGTACTGCGTGGGCATTTCCGCAGGCCCGAGCTTCTTCCGCGCCTTCGCCGCTCAGGGGAAGAAGCTGGCTCAGATGGCGGTGCTCATCACCCTGCTCGGCGCGGCCGTCACGTACATAGGCGCCGTGCTGTTCGACGTCCCGATGGACCTGGCCGTCGGCATCTACGCCGGTGCCCTGACCAGCACTCCGGCACTTGCCGCAGCGACCGAGACCATCAAGACCGCCATGCCCACGGGCTCGGCCGTATCCATCGGTTACGGCGTGGCTTACCCGTTCGGCGTGGCGGGCGTGGTCCTCTTCGTGCAGTTGCTGCCGAGGCTGCTGGGCCACAACATCGGCGCGATTCAGGAGTCGGCACCGGGGAAAAGGGCCGGAAGCGAGGTGAAACGCCTCCTCGTCGAGGTCACCAACCCCGGCGTCTTCGGCACCAAGCTCGTCGACGTGGACTTCCTCCAGCACATGCACTCGGCGGCGACGCGCGTCCTCCGCGGCGACCGCCTCGTGCCGGTCACACCCGATCTTGTGCTGGAACAGGGCACGCACCTGTGGGTGGTAGGCACGGGCACCTCGGTGAATGCCGCGGCGCAGTTCCTGGGTCGAACCTCCGACCGCAGTTTCGTCATCGACTCCGAGAACGAGCGGCAGCGGATCGTGGTGACGTCGGCGAGCATGGCCGGGCGGCCGCTGGGCGAGATCAGGCCGCTGCGCGGCTACAGCGTCGTTGTCAGCCGAATCACCCGGCAGGACGTCGATTTCACGCCCGGGCCCGAGACCGTCGTCCGCCCGGGCGACGTGCTGACGGTGGTGGGCGAACGCCAGCACCTGGAGCAGTTCGCCAAGGCCGCCGGGCACCGCGCCAAGGCGCTGGACGAGACGGACGTCATCAGCCTCTCCGTCGGCATCGTCGCCGGGGTGCTGCTGGGCATGGTACCGATCAATCTGGGCGTGGCCACGCTGCAACTGGGCACGGCCGGCGGGCCGCTGCTGGTGGCGCTGGTGCTGGGGCACTTCGGGCGGATCGGCAACATCGTGGGGTACATCCCCCGGGCCAGCCGCATGCTGCTGACGGAAATCGGGCTGATCTTCTTCCTGGCCTCAGCCGGGGCCAAGGCCGGCGGCAGCTTCGTCGAGGTCGTCAGCCAGTACGGCGTCGTGCTGTTCCTGACCGGCGTCGTCGTCACGCTCGCCCCGATGCTCCTGGGCTTCCTGCTGGCCCGAAAGTTCCTGGGGCTAACCCTGCTGCAAAGCCTCGGCGGCGTCTGCGGCGGCATGACCAGCACCCCGGGCCTGGGCGCAATCACCGCCAAAACCGAGAGCGAATCGCCGGTCATCAGCTACGCCGCGGCCTACCCGGTGGCGCTGATCCTGATGACACTCTGCGCGAAGCTCCTGATCGCGTTTCTGCCGATGCAGGGCTCATGACGGGTCCCGGGCCAGGAACTTCGACGCCGGTACATCCCGCACAATGTTAACGATTTGATAATTTTGCGCCGCCCCATGTGTTTTTTCGGCGATAGTCCACGATTAGGGTTGCATGAAGCCGAGAACGAGCTATTCTCGATGAAGCGTTTAATACGTCATGTCACGAGGTTTTATTGAGGAGGAACGATGCTTGGAAAGAGCACCTTTGTATTCGCAGCCGCTACATGCGCGGTCTTCGCCGTCGGAACACACGCCGCCACGATCGACTGGGACGGTGAAGCCGGTGACGGCCTGTATATGACGCCGCAAAACTGGGTGGGCGACACCCTCCCGGCGAACAACGACTTTGCGGACAACATCCGCTTCGGCAACACCGCGGCCACGCCGGAGACAGTCACGCTCACCTCGAACCGGAGCATTAACGACATCATCTTCACGTCCGCCGGCTGGACGATCGCCGGCAACAAGTTCAACAACAGCGGCGTCGTCCGCAGCTCCGGCCTCGGCACGAACACGATCGCGAACGAGCTGACCCAACAAGGTGGCGGCAACTGGAACGTCAGTGTCGGCAACACGCTTGTCATCAACAACTACTACCAGCGCAGCTTTAGCCCCAACTTTATCGGCGGCGGCACCGTGCAGTTCACCAGCGCCATCGCCGGGTTCGGCGGCAGCCCGGGTGACTATGGCATTCGCCTCGTGGACATCACAGCGGTCTTCGACAATGCCGCCCTCTACGGTGCCCCAACCGGCGGGGCCGTCTTCATCAACGATGTCGACGGCATCCTGCAAATCCAGACGACGGTGAACAACGCCCAGTCCCTGATCGGCAGCCGCATCATCGACGGCGTAGGTGACGGCCTCGAAGTCATCGACCTCGGCAACGGCTACGTGCAGGTGTCGTCGGTCATCCCCGAGCCGGCCTCGCTCGGCCTGCTGAGCATGGGTGCACTCGGCCTGATGCGGCGACGCGACCGCCGCTGAGCCCGACGGTACGACCCCCAGGAATCCAAGGCCCGCAGGCGATCAAACGCCTGCGGGCCTTTTTCGTGTCCCGGCCCGGCCGAACCCCACACGCAACCCCGCCAGGCTCCTGCCGGCCGGATCGGCAGCGGCACTCGCCAGCGAATCGGCAGCACCGATCGGCTCACGACGTGTGTGGTCACGTACCGCCACACGTTGTCGAGCGCAATACCCGAAGGGCCGAGGCACTTTTACTCGTGTTCCGATAGTCCATTTGCAATACGCGAACGACGAATTAAACTTTATGAAGCGTTTAGTTACTGAGTTGTTTGCCGTGTAAGGCCGCCGAGTCATTCGGGGGTCCGGCGGGCAGGTCAGGGTAAGCAATAGGAGGTTTCAATGCAGGTTCATTCCATGCTCATCGCAGCGGCCGGCGTCGCACTGCTCGGCAGCAACGCCCTCGCCGCTACGGTTCTTTTCGGCGACAACTTCGCCAACGGTGCCTCGGCCCGCTCCGAAAGCGGCACCACCGTGACGCTGGCCCAGGCCCCCGAGCCCGTCGCCTCCGGCACGACATCGCTCAAGCTCAACTACACCGGAAACTTCACCCAGGCCGGTATCGAGGGCGGCGTTGGCCTCATCGACACGAATGAGGTCCTCCGCTTCGACGCCTATCGTGACGCTGGCAGCATGACCCTGACGCTTCGCCTCGGCGGCGGCTTTACCGCCCTGCAGCTGGGCAACGGCGCGCCCGGGCGGGAGTTCGTCACCGTCAACGGCGCGCCGGTCCCGACAAACGGAAACATTCTCCCCGCTGACCAGTGGGTCGACGTCGTCGTCGACCTCCGCTCGATCACCGGTCAGAGCGTCTCGGCATTCACCTTCTTCAACGGCGGTGGTGCCGGCGTCGACACCCTGTACCTCGACAACGTCCGCATCGAGGTCATCCCCGAGCCGGCTTCGCTCGGCCTGGCCGGGCTGGCAACGATCGGCCTGCTGCCGCGTCGCAGCCGCCGCTGAACCGACGGCAAATCCATAAAGCACCAGGCCCGCAGGCGTTCAACCGCCTGCGGGCCTCTTCATGCACCGACCTGGCTGTGCCGAACGGACTGTGCCGGGCGGACTGTGCCGGGCTGTCGAAACCTGTTTTTTCGGTCAAAATCGCCGTTCTGCGGCCGCGCAGCCCGCACTAATCCTCCCGGATCGGCTGACCGCCGGCGTGCTTCCGCAGGGCCATCGGCGGCTGGAGCAGTTCGGTCAGCACGAAGGCCTCCCGCAGCGTTCCGGCGGCCAGCAGGCCACGCAGCTTGTTACGGCTGACCCCTGTCCTGCGCTTCTGATCTTTGCTGAACACGTCGTCCAGTGACGCCCGCTGCAGGTCCTGCTCGCGGATCGCCGCACCCGACTTCACCGCAGCCATCTCACGCCGGGCAGGGTCCTTGCGCGCAGGGTCCTTGCGGGCGGGGTCCTTGCGGCTGTTGTCCCTTCGGCCGGCCTTCTCGATCGCGTTTTGGGCGCTCTCACGGGCGTCTGCCCGGGCGTTGCTCGCCACCTGGGCCTCGGCCCGGTCGGCTTGGCGCTGGTCGGAGCGGCTCTGGCGGGTCGAGGGCAGGTCGTAGGGGCGGTCTTCGGTGGTCCGGCGGATTTCGTTCTGCCGGTCACGCTCCCGGGCACGCTCCCGCCGGTCCGATTCCCGCTTCTGGTCCGCCTCGACGGACATCCGCAGCCGCTCCTTGGCCTCCCGCTGGGCCCGCTCGGCCGGGGAGCCTTCCCCGCCTAAATCCCACTGAGGACGTCCAGAACCGGGTTTCGGAGGCGGCGGCGGGGCATGTTGTGACGGGGCATGAGTGCCCGCCTCACGCTGGGCCTGCTCGATCTGCTGGCGGACCTCCTCCCGCTTGCGTTTCTGCTGGATCTTGCCGGCCCAGCTCAGCACCAGCCCGCCGATCCAGAACAGCACAAAGAAGATCAGGACGATCACGTCGCCGAGTTCGAACGCCAGGAAGGGGGCAAAAAGGATCGACATTCGATAAAAACCCAGCAAAAGCACGTGTTTCAGTCGGCCGGCACGCCGGCGGTGCAGGCGGCGGCTTTCGCTGCCGGCCTGGCGGATTATAGTGCCCGCTCACCCCGACGCGAAACCACCTTGGACCCCAACCCCGCAACAACCCCCGCCACAACACCCGTCGCAACCGGCACCCCCGACGGCACCCTTGACGCCCCGACCGAGCCACAGCCGGCTAAAAACCCGCCTGGCAGCCCCAAAACGCCGTTTTTCGACCGGCACATGCTCATCATCCTCCTCGCCGCGACCCTCATCTTCGCGGGTCGGGCCGCCCTCACACAGGCCGTCGCCAGTGAGACCACCGACGACCAGTGGCACGCCCTCCGCGGGCTGCGGTACCTGGACCGGAACCTACAGGGTGCCAAGCTGAACGACCCGGCGTTCGGGGGGTGGGTCAACGCGCTGCCCCTCTGGCTGACCGGCGCGACCGAGCCGGCCGACGGGTCGGAGGTCATGCTCTTCAACCAGCCGGCCGCGCCGGAAGTCTACATTCTGCTCACAGGTGTCCTCAAAAGTCTGCTCTTTGTCCCCGTGGTGCTCGCGGCGTTCCACGCCGTGCGCACTATTTACGGGTCTGTGTCCAGTGGATACGTGGCTGTGTCCACCCTCGCGGCCGAGCCCATGCTCGCCGCCCACCTGCCCGTCGGCACCGTCGACAGCCAGGGCCTCATGACCTTCCTCCTGGCCTGTTTTGCCGCATGGCATTATTTTGCCGTCCGCACACGCCTCAGTTTCTTCGCCGCGACCCTCGCCCTGGCCGCGGCACTCATGACCAAGCACACCGCCATCATCCTCCCGGCCGTCATCCTCGGCTTCGCCTTCCTCTGGGACGTCGTCCGGCCCGTCCAGCAGCGCCGCTTCCGACAGCAACTGCCCCGCCTCCCGGCCCGCCTCAAGGACGTCGCCCTCTGCGCACTCATGACCCTCGTCTTCATGTGGGCCCTGACCCTCTTCGAGTGGGACCGCGGCCACATCCACGACTACTTCCGCCACGAGCAACCCAAGCTCGCCAAGGTCCTGCGAAAACCCCTCCCGGCCGGGAGCTACATCGGCAGCATCACCGCGGCCTACGGGCACTCCCTCAAAGGGCACAGCCAGTACCTGCTGGGCGAGCTGCAACCCGCCCTCCCGCGCGACCCGGCCCGGGCCGATTTCTCCAAGCGCCCCACCGGCTGGTGGTACTACTTCCCCCTCGTCTGGACGTACAAAACCCCGCTGGCATTGATGGCCCTGTTCGGCATGACGGCCGCGAGCGTCTTCCTCGTCAAACCCCGCTTCGGCGAATGGGTGCTGGTGCTGCCGCTGGTCGGTTACACCGCCTTCATGATCGCCAGCCCGATCAACATCGGCTTCCGGCATTTCATTCCCGTGCAGGTGCTGCTTGCACTGCTGGCCGGGCGGAATTTGGCGGTGCCGCTGACCACCCGGCTGGGCAAAGCCTGGGCCGGTACGTCTGTGGGGCTGGTGGTCATCGCCTTCGTCTCGGTGAGCAGTTGGCACCCGTACTACATGCCGTACCTGAATGAGATCCCGCGCGACAAGCCCTGGCTGGACATTTCCGACAGCAACCTGGACTTCGGCACCGGCCTGGTGGCCGCCAGGCACTGGCTGGAAGCCAACGACACCGGCGACCGCCCCGTCTACGTGATGCACTTCGGCCGACTGACCGCGCCGAACGTCGAGCACTTCGTCGCGAGCCACTTCCCGCCGGGCAAAGTCACCCGCCTCGAAGCCAGCGACCCCCCGCCGGCCGACGGCCTGCTGATCATCTCCGCCGTCTTCGTCAGCGGCCTCTACGACGGCACTGGCCAATACCACAACCTCGGCCACAACGCCCGCCCCGACGCCCTGATCGGCAACGGCATGATGCATGTGTACGACATGGACCGATTGGCAAGCGAAGGGTTTGAATGGTCCGACCGAGGCGCGGCAAGTGATGAATAGTTTCCCGAACTATGAAATCTGAACTCTGAAATTCAAATCTCAGATTTCAAATTTCAGATTTCAGATTTCACATCGCAAACCGATTCATACTCATTCCCCCGTTCCATCAAACAGCTCCCGCTTCAATACAAAAACGCCCGGACCGGAACATCCACCTTCAACACCTTCCGCCCTTCGTCATCGACCATCCATGTAATCTGCCTCGTCTCCTCCCTGCCTTGTGTCTCGCCCGTCTCCGTGGTCATACCCCCGGCCGTGGGGTGGGTTTGCTGCGGCGCATCAGGCGTCGTCAGCGACAAAGCGGCCGCCAATTGCAGTGGCGGCATCTCGCCGATCGCCAGCTTGTGGCCGCCGGGGAGGATTCGGCACACGAGGCTCACGCCCGCTTCGTGTGTGTGAACAGCCCAGGCCCGTTTCGTCGTTCCCAGCGCCGGCGGCACCGGCAGGAGGCGGACTTCGTGCAGGCCGTCGCTCACGCCCAGCCAAGTCTCACCTCTCTCGTTTTCCCGGGAAAAACCCTGCAAATTCCGGCCTTCGACGAAGACCTCCGCCTGCAGATCGGTCACGTCGTACACGCCGTCGGGCGAGAGGCTCAGTCTCGGGTGGTGGTCGCCGCGGTTGGTGGCCAGTTGCACCGCGAACAGGACGTGGCTGTCCGCCTGGTCGCTCAGCACGCAGGCGGCGCCGAAGTCGTTCCCGGCGGACGTCACGCGGAGCCGTACCATCACCGGCTCATCGGCGGCACCCTGCCAGAAGCCCAGCACCGGCCGGGATTGGAAGTACGTCGTCGCGTAATCCGCCGAGCCGAGGCACGCCGTCGCCGACCGCCAGACGGCCCCCGTCGCCGTGTCGCGCACGCCCGTCAAGGCCGACCCGCCGTAGCGGATGCGCTCTGTCTCGGGCCGCTCGAACCGGCGGGAGAGCAGCCGGACGACCTGGTCACTGCACCGCAACGGCGGCACCGCCGGCTTCGCGTTCTCCGGCAACGCCACCAGCCCCGTGCGCCAGGCCAGTGCACTGACGAACGACGCCGGCACACGGTCGGCGTAGGTCCGGCTGATCGGCCCGGCCGACTGACGCGTCGGCAGATGGAAGTGCGCCGCCAAATGCAGCCAGATGCCCTCCAGCACCCGCCCCAACGCCGCCCGCGTCGGCTCGTCCGTCACCAGGTGCAGGCCCGTCTCGCACGCCTCGACCACCACGATCGCATAGACCGGGCTGTTGTACTCACTCACCCCGTCACGTTCGAAGGCGTCGGCGATTCGCTCGAGCCGGCCGCGGGCGTAGGCGGCCAGGCCCGCGTCCCCGGTCAGCCGGGCCGCGGCCGCGACGACAACGCCGCCCAGCACCGCGATGTTCGTGTAGTGCGGCCCGACGTCGCGCCGGCGGATCAACCCTGCGGCACGCACCAGCGCCTCGGTGCCTTGCGTGCGTGCCTCGGCCGTCAGCTTCCCGGCATGACTGATCAGCATGGTCGCCAGTGCGGCACCGCAGAAGTCGGCCCAGTTCAGGTCCGGCGGCGTCATCTGGGCGACGGGCTCCTGCGCGTAGTACGGCCAGAGCCCGGCGAGTTCGTCGGCCGGGTCGCTCACCTGGCACCGGGCCAGTGCCATGATGATTCGCCCGGCCTGCTCACCATCCTGCGGGTCGCCGCGGAGCAGGATGCGCTCGGCATACTCGGCCGAGGCACGGGTACCGTGGGCCATGCCGCCGCTCGGCAGTGAGGTGTGGTAGCCGTGGCTCTGCACCGGCACGGCGAGAAGGCCGGCGGCCGGGTCGAACCGTACCGCCCGCGGCGTGATCCAGCGGTCAAGCTCCGTTTCGGCCGGGGGCCAGGCGGGAACGAAGGCTGGCTCTGGCGTTGCTTCGACCGCTAGCGGCCGGGCTCGGCTGCGTTCACTGTCTTTACGAATCATGGATCCACTCGTGGCGGCTCCGGCGACACGATCCTGCTGTCATACGCCGCGGTCGTGGTGCCTGACAAGCCGACGATACCGCGGCCCCCCGCCGACGCAACATCAGCCGACGCAACACCGGCCGACGCAACACCGGCCCGGCTTCACCGGCGAAGTCAGGCGTTACGGCCTCGGCCCTGAAGCGGCCGACGCACCAGTCCGACGGCCGCGAGTGCCACCACGGCGGCAGACGCAGGCTCGGGGACGACGTTGATCCACGCCTGCACGCTCGTGTCCCACGCCCCCAGCCCGCCGCTGCCGGCCACCGGCTCCCAGTAGTCGTACTGGCCGCTCATCCAGATGACGGCCTGCAGGTCGTCGGGCAGGCCCAGCGGCACGAACGGCCGGACGTCCTCGTCGGCGGGATTGTCCGTCAGCGTGATGACGTTCCACGTCAGTCCGGCGTCGGCGGTGATCCACTGTTCGATCTCGAACTGCCCGTCGATGACGCGTGAGAGGTAGACGGTGTCCGGGTCGGACGGGTCCAGGGCGATGCCGCCGGAGTAGTGAAACTCGCCGCGGTTGCCGACGGTAAGGTCGGCGATGGTGCCGCCGGCGTCGGTAACGAGGGTGGTGTCCTGCCAACTGGTGCCGTTCCAGCGGGCGTAGTGGTACTGGTGGGTGTCCAGGCTCTGCTTGTTGGGCTGTGCGGGGTCCGGCACGAAGCTGGCGTACGTCAGGACGGGGTTGGCGTTCTCGTCGAAGGCGATGTCCCAGCCCCAGCTGTTGTCGCCGGCGGTGGTCGGGGCGGCGGTGCGGTCGAAGACGATCTCGGCCTCGGTCAGGTCGAGCGGGCCGGTGGAAACCTTGCGGATGACGGAGCCGTCGGCACGTTGGTAGGCCAGGTCGCCGTCGGCGTCGCGTGCGATCTGCGCGTAGTAGAGGTTGTTGCTTGCGTCGCGCGGGTGGTTGTCGTTGAAGACCATGCCGATCTTCTGGCCGTTGCCGTGAATGAGCGTGTACGGGCGGACGCTGCTGCTGTTGGCGGGGTCTGCGATGTAGTTGGCGGCCGGTGTCCAGGCCCAGGTCTGGTCGGCGGGGTTGTAGGTTCCGACGCTGTAGGTCGGGTTCCAGTTGGCGCCGCGCCAGGAGAGGAAGACTTTGTCCGTCTCCCCGGGCAGTGCGAAGGCCTGCGGGTAGGTGTGGCCCTTGGTGCCGCCGCCGACGTTGGTGCCGATGGTGTTGACCGCGCCCCAGTTCGTGGCGTCACCGGGGGTGCTGGCGACGCGGTAGAACAGGTCCGGCTCGTTGTGCCCGGCGATGAAGGCGGTCAGGCGGCCGTCGCTGGTCTCGAAGAACGAGGGCGGGTTGTGGTCGTCGACCTCGCCGCCGAGCGAGGCGGGGGTGAGGAGCGTCGTGGCGGTGGTGGCGTGGGAGTTCAGGTCGAGGGTGACAGTCTGGATGAGGCCGGTGTTGGTCACGTGGCCGGTGACGATTTTGCCGTTGTGGTAGATGCCGCGGGGGTTGCCGTACCAGTTCCACGCGCCGCTGGGTGCCAGCTCGACGGTGGTCGGGGACGGGGTGGCCGGTGACGGGGTGTTCGGGGACGGGGTGGCCGGGGCGGGTGTGGCCGGGGCGGGTGTGGTTTGTGCGGCTGCGTTTAGACCGGTTGCTGCGACGGCGGCGAAGAAGGCCGCGGCGTGGAGGAGCTTGCTCATGGTGAACTACCTGTGGCGTACGTGAACACCCGGCGGCGGCCTGGTGACCGCCGCCGGGATAGGAGGAGGATAACCAGGTCGGCCTTAAGCCTGCCGACGCCGCACGAGCCCGAGGCCGGCGAAGGCCGCCAGCGCCAGCGAGGCCGGCTCGGGGATGACGGTGTAGGTGATGAACGTCGACTCGTCGAAGCTCGGGTCCTCCTGTCCGAGTACGAAGTAGCCGGTGTTGTTCACCTGGGTCTCGGGGCTGATGCGGAGGTAGAAAAATTCGCCGGCTCCGGCCCCGTTGGCGTAGAGGGCATTCAGCAGGTTCGCCAGCGTGCCGGACGCCGTCACCGGCGTGGCATCGGGCGTCGTCGGGGTGTAGTACGACTCGATCACCAGGCTGAAGTCCGACGACGCGTCAGAAGCCCCGGCGAAGGCCACGAGGCCCGTCGGGGCGGGGTCGACGTCCAGGGTGGGCGTCGTCGCGTTCAGGCCGTAAACGTCCCCGTCGTAGGTCGGCGTGGTCGTGGTTTTGCTGAAGAGCTGGGAGGTGAGCGAGGCCGAGGTGAACGGGGCGGCGACCGCCCCGAAGTCCGGCAGTTGGAACGCGAAAGCGACGTTACGGAGGTTGCCGGAGCCGGTGTTTCCGACGCGGAAGCCACTGCCGCCGTTGTTGTTCGAGTTGAACCCGGTCGGCGAGATCAGATAGTCCTCGGCGAGCGGAATGACGGCGGCCGAGGCGGCCATCGGGGTCACGGTCGCGGCACCGGCCATCAGGCCGGACAGCAGCAGGCTGCTATTAAAACGATGCATACGCTTCTCCTCGTGAAGTGAATGGTCTGAGCAAACAAAAGTTGTGGCTCGGCAGAGTATGTGTCGCCCTTTCACCCGAGCAAAGGTAGGATCGCGGATATCTTGTGCGGTTTTACGACAGACGGCTTTTTGTGAGCCTAACGCATGCCCGACTTACGCATCGGCGTCTTCTCCCGACGGATGGGCTTCGCCTACGCACGCGGCGTGGCACGCGGCGTGGGCCTCTACTCCCGCCAGCGGCCCGGGTGGCGCGTCGTGCCGTTCATGAACCTCCAAATCACCGAACAGCACGAGCCCGCCGAGCGGTGGGACGGCGACGGTGCCATCGTCCACGACGCGCCGCACTGGGTGCGATTCGCCGACGAAACCGCCGTGGTCCGCGTCGGGGCCGCAAGGCTCGCCGGGCCGCCACGGCCGGCGGTCCGCAGCGACGACCACGCCATCGGCGTGATGGCGGCCGACCACCTGCTGCAGCTGGGCTTCGAGTCGTTCGCCTTTTTCGGCACGGTGGTGCCCCGCCGGGAGGGCTTTGCCCGCCGGCTGCTCGAGGCCAAGGGCGTCGTGCCGGACGTCGCCGCCGACGCCATCATCCCCTCGCGTGCCGACGACTGGTCGGAGGTCAACCCGGACGTCCGCGAGTGGATCCGCTCGCTGCCCCGGCCTGTTGCGGTCTTTGCCGACACGGACCTGCGTGCCCGGCGCATCGCCTGGGCGGCCAACGAGGTCGGCCGGAGCCTTCCCGACGACCTCTCGCTGCTCGGCGTCGACAACGACGAGATGCTGTGCGACCTGTGCAACCCGCCGCTTTCGAGCATCGAGCAGGGGACGCTGCAGATCGGCTACCGGGCCGCCGAACTCATCGACCAGATGCTCAGCGGCAAGCACGTCCCCGCCGAGGAGCTGCTCATCCCGCCGGTGCGACTGCAGGTCCGCCAGAGCACAAGCCGCCACGCCGTTCTCGACCCGGTGGTGCAAAGCGCGCTGGCGTTCATGCGACGGCGGTTCGCCCGGGAGCTGTCCGTCGATGACATCGCCGAGGAGGTCGACGTGTCGCGGCGGTCCCTTGAGCGGCTCTTTCGGCGGCACCTGGGGCACACGGTGCTGGGCGAGCTCACGCGGCTGCGGGTCGAGCAGGCGTGCGAGTCACTGCGAAGCACCGACTGGAACCTGGAACGAGTGGCCGCCAACGCCGGCTTCCAGAGCCTGCGGCAGTTCCACGCCGCCTTCCGGCAGCGGCTGGGTGCCACGCCCGCGGCGTACCGACGCACGACGCGAACGGGGTAGCCGGCTACTCCCCGCCGCTTCCGCCGCCGCTTCCGCCGCCGGTCGGCGTGACGGTGATGCCGTCCAGCGCGAGTGCGTCGGGGTTGTTCGGGTCCGGGGCCAGCATGATGTTCACGGTGGCGGTGCCTTGCTCGAAGGTGACGTTCATCCTCGCGACGATCGTCTCCTGGCCGTTGACGGTCTCGGCGGCGAAGTTCTCGAAGCCCACGTCCTGCACCTGCCCGAAGCCGTCGAGCTTGGCGATCTCGGCCTGCACCGCCTCGAGGCTCGTGTTGCCCGTCACGGCGATGTTCTGCAGGTTCCCGGCCCGGACGTCTGCGATGACGTTGTTCAACTCCGTCCGCGCGACCTCCTGCACCTTGCCGAACGCCCACCAGCCGCCCACGGCAACGCCGCCCCAGAGCAAAAACCCCAGGATCGAGAGCAAAATCCCCGCGACGGCCATCCCCCGCCCGCCGTCGACCTGCGGGTCACGCGCCTTGCCCAGCCCCAGGAACCCCAGCACGATCCCGGCCAGACCCGTGATCACCGGGATGCACAACAGCAGCCCGCACACCAAACTGGCAATCGCAAACCCGTTGGTCTTCTTCGCCTCATAGAACCCGCCCTGAGGCGTTCCATACCCGCCCGGCGGCGGCGCATAAGGTGGCTGTGTCATGACGGCATCATACCGCAACCCGAGCCGTTGTCAGTCACCCGCCATCAGCCCCGACCCGAAAACCCAAATGCCTAATGCCTTCCCCATTGACGACTTGCCGCATCCCCCCTCGCTGGACTTGCAGGCTGCTGCGGAGGATACCCGCGTTGCGGGCGGGCGTCGGCGTGGCCGGCTTCGCGGCCCGGGGTATGGGAAACTACTGAGAGGAAACGTCATGTCGCGCATCTCGCTTGCCGCCGCTGCCGTACTCGTTCTGGCCCCTGCCGCCCTGGCGGCTATTGAGGCACCGGCCCCGAACCACGCGCGCGTGGTGCTCTTCGGCGAGCCGGACGCCGCTTACGACGCCGCCCCCGCCCGGCACCGCTTCGTGCCCCCCATCACCGCACCCTACTTCGCCGAGGACCCGTTCATCACCTCGGACATCCGGCCGTGGGTCATCTACCACAAGTTCACCGACGAGCCGTTCCCCTCGGGCCTGGGCGGCGGCGACGTGCTGGTCGGCGCGGTGCAACTGCGCCTGGCGTTGACCGACCGCCTGCAGTTCGTCGCCTACAAGGACGGCTACGCCGACTTCGACGGGCCGCTCGTCGACGAAACGGGCTACTTCGACGTCGGCGCGGGCATCAAGTGGAACTTCCTGCGGAACGTGGAGGAACAGCTTCACGTCTCGGCCGGCGTGGGCATCGAGCTTGCCGTCGGCGACGACGAGGTGCTCCAGGACGACGAGGCGTACCGCTTCTTCCTGGCCGGGGCCAAGGGCTTTGACAACCTGCACCTGGGCGCGACCCTCAACTACATCTACGCCCCGGACAAAAACGAATTCCCCTTCGGCAACTCCGACAAACTCACCTGGCACCTCCACGCCGACTACTACGTGAACCGCTTCTTCAGCCCCGTCGTGGAAGTCAACGGCTACCACAAGATCAACGCCGGCGACGGCGTGGCGGACATCAACGGCCTCGACGTCGTCAACCTCGGCGGCGACGGCAAAGACTTCGAAGCCAGCATGGGCGTCGGCTTCTCCCTCTCCCCGGCCGAAAACATCAGCATCCGCGCCGCCTACGAGTTCCCCCTGACCGGCTCAGACGAAGGCCTCTTCGACTACCGCGTCTCGGCCTCGGCCGTCTTCGCCTTCTAGTGCCGTTCAAAACAGCTTCCAGCCTGTCGCCAGAAATTCTCACGTCCCTTCGGCACAACGACGGGGAATGAACCAACGGCCGGCGAAGACGCGTGTAACAGACAACGGGCATCGGCCGAAACGCCGAATCGCCAGGCAAATCAACGTTCCTCGCCCCGGAGGGGCGGCAGAAGCCTCGGCCGGCTCTGTCGCCCCTCCGGGGCTTTGTGCGATGCGGGCCGGTCACCAGGGGTTTCGCTCGCCGCGGCTGGCTCCACCCCTGGCTACAACCCGTCACCCCTTGGGGGTGAAGAAAAGCGACCGCAGCCAGGTCGACCGTGGCACCCGGCGAAAGGCCCCGGGGGCCGTCGTGACACCGTCGTTCTCGTCGCGTCGTCGCCTACAATCCCGCTATGGTCGAGCCGGAAAACCCCGCACTGGCCGAGTGTACGCTGGACGTCGGCGGGATGGACTGTGCTTCGTGCGTCGCGCACGTGGAGAAGACTGCCCGCGGCGTGGCGGGCGTGCGCGACGTCCGTGTGAACCTCGCCGGCGGGCGGGCGAAACTCACGTTCGACCCGGCCAGGACCGACCCGCACGCCGTCGCCCGGCGCATCACCGGCATCGGCTACCCCACCGAGCCCCGGCCCGAGGACCAGACCGCCGCCAACGCCGAGGACGCCCGCCTGAAGCGCCAGCAGGCCCACGAGAAGGCGTGGCTCCGGCGGTCGGTGATCGGCATCGCCCTCTGGCTGCCGCTGGAGTCGACGCACTGGATTCTCTGGGCCGCCGGGCACACGCACGCGGGCGTCAGCTGGATGACCTGGGCGACGCTGGCCGCGGCGACGGCGGCACTCGCGTTCGTCGGGCTCGGCTTCTACCGCAGCGCCTGGAGCAGCCTCCGCCACGGCACCACGAACATGGACGTGCTCATCAGCATGGGGGCCTCCGTGGCGTACCTGTACAGCGGCGTGGCGCTGGCAGGCTACCTCGCCGGGGCGTGGGGCACCCTGCCGCATTTGTACTTCATGGAAGGCACGGCGTTGCTGGCGCTGATCAGCCTCGGGCACTGGCTCGAGGCACGGGCCCGCGGCCGGGCCGGCTCGGCCATTCGGGAGCTCCTGGAACTCGCCCCGGCCGTGGTCCACCGGCTGACTGACGGAACGGAGGCGCGTGACGTGCCCGTGGCCGAGCTTCAACGCGGCGACCGCGTGCTGGTCAAGCCCGGCGAAAAGGTCCCCGCCGACGGCGTCGTCGAGGCCGGGCCCTCGGACGTGAACGAGGCCATGCTCACCGGCGAGCCGCTGCCGGTCACCAAGCACCCGGGCGACGAGGTCATCGGCGGCACGCTCAACGGCAGCGGGCGGCTGGTCGTCCGCCTGACGCACACCGGCTCCGAGACGGCGCTGGCGGGCATCGTCCGGCTCGTGGAGGAGGCGCAGGGCTCCAAACCGCCGGTGCAACGGCTCGCCGACCGCATCTCGGCGGTCTTCGTGCCGGTGGTGCTGGGGATCGCACTGCTGACGGCGGTCGGGTGGTTCGTCTACGGCACGGCCACGGACATGCCGGCCGCGGTGATGTGGGGAATGCTCGCCAAAAGCGTCTGCAGCGTGCTGATCATCGCCTGCCCGTGCGCGCTGGGCCTGGCCGTGCCGGCCGCGCTGATGGTGGGCACCGGCATGGGGGCGAAGCAGGGGATCCTGGTGCGCGACATCGCCGGCCTGCAGGCCGCCGAGAAGCTGCACACCGTCGTGCTGGACAAGACGGGCACGGTGACGCTGGGCCGGCCTGAAGTCGCCGGCGTTCACCCGGCGGGTGGCATGGCGGAGGCGGATTTGCTTGCCCTGGCCGCCGGGGCCGAGCAGTTCAGCGAGCACCCGCTGGCCCGCGCGATCGTTCGTTGCGCGGAGGAGCGCAATCTGGCGGCCCCGGAGCCCGACGCCTTCGTGAACGTCCCGGGCGAAGGCGTCCGCGTCACCCTGAACGGGCAAACCGTAACCATCGGCACCCAACCTTTCGTCACCCAAGACGCCGGTCCTGAGCGAAGCGAAGGTCCGGGTACCCCAGCGCAAAGCAAAGCTACGGGTACCCCCGGCGCCACCGAGGTCCACATCTCCCGCGACGGCACCTACCTCGGGAGCATCACCCTCTCGGACGCCCTGAAGCCCGACAGCAAGGCTGCTGTCGCCGAGTTGCACGCGATGGGGCTTCGGGTGGTGCTGCTGACGGGCGACGCCGAGCCGGCGGCCCGGCACGTGGCCCAGCAGGTCGGCATCGACGACGTTCGGGCCGGCGTGAAGCCCGGCGGCAAGGCCGAGGCGGTGCGGGAGCTCAAAGCGGGCCTGCCGGACGCGAAGCGGACGCTTGCGATGGTGGGCGACGGCGTGAACGATGCGCCGGCTTTGGCGGCGGCGGACCTGGGGATTGCCATCGGCGGCGGGTCGGACGTCGCCGCCGAGGCCGGGGACGTGCTGCTGGTTTCCGGGAGCCTGCTGGGCGTTGCAAGGGCGGTCCGGCTGAGCCGCGCGACGATGGGCAAGATCCGCCAGAACCTGTTCTTCGCGTTCTTTTACAACGTGCTGGCGATTCCGCTGGCGGCGTTCGGGCTGCTGAACCCGTACATCGCCGCCGGGGCCATGGCGCTATCGGACGTGACCGTTCTGGGCAACGCGCTGCTGCTGCGGCGAAAGAGATTGTAGAGGGTGCCCTGAGGCCTGAAACGGGGACTCTGCAACGCCTGTAAGGGGGCAAGGCACCGGGGCGGGCGGACTGTCTCAGCCCGGCGGGGGAAATCCTGTTTTCGCGCCTTGACGGGGGTACACCGCGTGATTTCAATGCGGCCGCTTCCGGGAGCGGCGGCTGGTGCCGCAACGGAAATACCGCAAGCCCCGAGATGGTCCCTGTGCCAAGGAAGTCGCCATGATCGTCACGTTCAAACCCAACACCCTCAGGCCGAACCCCATGAGCCTCGCCGGCGGGCAGGCCGAGGGTATCCGCCTGCTTTCCAGCTACCTGGGCGTCCCCACCGAACTCGACGCCGCAGACCCCGTCCTCACCGAGGATGAGACAGACGCAACGAGCCCCTTCGGCTTCGACATCTTCTCGGCCGTCGATGACGATGACGAAGACGAGGAACTCGACGACGACGAAGAAGAAGAGGAAGACGACGACTTCGATTTCGACGACGACGAAGACGATGACTTCGACGACGACGAGGAAGAAGAAGACGACTTCGAGGAAGACGAGGACGAGGAGGAGTAAGCCTCCCACCCTCAACACGCTTTTCGAGAGCCGCTCCCGCAGCGAGCCCTGCGGGAGGGGGAAACGCCCGGCCGGGCTGCACCTCAGAAGGTGCGGCCCGGCCTTTTTTTCAACCCCCCTACCACGTCGCCGGCAGACGCACTCGTACCACGCTTCCGCTCGCCTGGTCGTAGGCAACAAACGCGTACGGCTCGGGCGTCACGTGCAACTGGCCGAGCGACAACGCGAACGTCGCAAATTGCGGCGGCGCCGTGATCTTCGGCTCCTCCAGCAGCCGCACGTCGCGGTCGTCGAGCCTCACGAAGCCCGGCATGTTCGCCTCGGAAAGCATCGCAGTCGGCAGCGAGAGGTCCGTCGGGTCACGCGCCACCTCCGGGGCGAAGAAGACCAGTTGCCCATCCCCGAACGGCACCGGCGCCGTCACGCCCCCCGGCAGGTCACGCAGCGTCAGCAGCATCACCCCCGACCCGGACGCCTCGATGCGGTAGAGCAGCCCGTCCGTCCGGCTGACCAGAATCAATCGCCCGTTCGCGTCGTAACCCATCGTGTCGTCCAGCCCGTTGAGCGAGACCGGCACGCCGTCGCTCACGGCCTGGGCGAAGGGCATCTCCAGCCGTGCCGCCGTGCTCGTCGCCGCCACGTCGAACCGCAGCAGCCGCCCCGGCTCCGTCGGGCTGCGCAGCCACAGCCACACATCGCTCCCGGCGGCGGTGTAGGTCGGTACGAGGCTGCCGCCGGCCAGCTCCAGGTTGCGCATCTGGCTGACGCTGCTTAGCCGCTCCGTCCCGGCGATCGGCGAGATCACATTCCGCTGCACGTCGTACCGCCCCAGCACGCAGACACTCTGCAGACCCGCCGAGCCGCGGAAGTAGAAAAACAGATCCCCGTCCGGGGCAGGCGCGATCGACGTGAAATTCCCCCGCAACTCATTCAGCGGCGCACCCGGGTACAACGGCACGATCGCCTCGGCCAGCCGCAGCACCGACAGCCCCGTCGACTCCGGCACCCCCACCTCCGGCACCCTGAAGACCGCGTCCGTCCCCCGCGGCTCGAACTGCACCATGTACGTCGCGTCACGCGTCGCGGCCAGGTGCGTCGGGCGGTTGGGCTCCAGCTGCGCCATCACGGTGAGCACCGCCACGTCCCGCGCCGGCTCCGCGGCGGTACGCCGGGGCGGCGGCGGGTCGTCGCAGCCGGCCAAGACGCCCGTCAGCAGAACGCCCGCCGAAACAACCGCCAAGTTGGCCGCCAGTGCGGCCGCCAGACGGTAAACGGCCCCGAACCGCGGCGCGAAAGAGCCGCTCGGCGTCGCTGCCGCTTCGGGCCGGCCCCGGGCTGTTCTTCTGGCGGCCATGACGCCCCGTTTGTAGCCGCTGCCGTCCGAAATTGCGAAACCCCGACGACCCGCCCCACCACCGGCGGCTACGATGCGTTTCATGACCCTCCAGACGCACGACCCGGCCACAAGCCCCTGGCACCTGCGCGCACGACCCGGGCGACGCGTCGTCGTCATCGGCGGCGGTGTCGGCGGACTGGCCGCGGCCGTCAGGCTCGCAGCACGCGGCGTCGCCGTCACCCTGCTCGAGAAGAACCCGCGCCTCGGCGGCAAACTCAACCTCTGGGAAGCCCCCCACCCGCACCGGACCGACGACCGCCCCTTCCGCTTCGACACCGGCCCGAGCCTCCTGACACTCCCCTTCGTCTTCCAGGACCTGTTCAAGGCCGCCGGCTTCGACGCACGCGACATGCTCCCCATTACGCCGCTGGCCCCCGTCTCCCGCTTCGTCTGGGCGGACGGGCAGACGTTCGAACTCTCCAGCGACGAAGAACGCATGCTCGCCGAGGTCCGCCGCTTCGCACCCGACGACGAGGCCGGCTTCACCCGCTTCTACGACTACGGCCGAAACATCTGGAACCTCGCCGGCGAACTCTTCCTGGCCCAGGCCCCCGAGCAGATCATCAAACGTGGCGACCTATCCCCCATGCAGGGGCTGGCCATGGCCTCGACGCCCTTCCGCATCGGCATGTTCAAGCGGTTCCACGCCGTGGTGGACAAGCACATCCGCTCCCAGCGCCTGCGCGAGGTGCTTTACCAGTACGCGACGTACTCCGGTGCCAGCCCGTTCAAGGCCCCGGCCACGCTCGCGGTCATCCCGTACGCCGAACTGCACTTCGGCGGGTGGTACCCCGTCGGCGGGATGTACCGCATCGCCGAGGCGCTGGCGGAGGTGGCCAAACGGCTAGGTGTGGACGTGCGGACCGAAGCCCCCGTCCGCCGCATCCTCATCGAGAAGACCACCGCCGGGCGAAAGACCCAGCGACGCGCCGTGGGCGTTGAACTCGACACCGGGGAGCGACTCGACGCCGCCGCCGTGATCGCCAATGCGGACGTCGTATACACCTACCGCAAGCTCATCGACCCGGAGCACCGCCCGCACTACCCCGACGACAAGCTGGACCGCCTGGAGCCCGGCGGCAGCGGGATGGTGTTGCTGCTGGGCGTCGAGGGCACCTACCCGCAGCTTGCCCACCACACGAAGTTCATGCCCGAGGACTACACCTCCGACCTGCGGGCGATGTTCGACAACCACACCGTGCCGGACGACCCGTGCATCTACGTCGCCGCCTCCACCCGCACCGACCCGACGCAGGCACCACAGGGCTGCGAGAACCTGTTCGTGCTGGCCAGTGCCCCGGCCATCGCCGGGCCGGGGCGGAAGGTCGACTGGGCACGCCAGGCCCCCCAATACCGGGACAAGCTGGTGCACATGCTCGAACACCGCTTCGGCCTGACGGACCTGGCCAACCGCATCGTCGTCGAAAAAAGCTGGTGCCCGATGGACCTGCTGCACACGTACAACGCCAACGCCGGGAGCATCTACGGCATCGGCAGCAACAGCCGCATGCAGGCGTTTCTCAGGCCGCCCAACCGCGACAAGGCGGTGTCCAACCTCTTCTTCTGCGGCGGCGCGACGCACCCCGGCGGCGGGCTGCCGCTGGTGGCGCTCTCAGGCAAAATCGCCTCGGAAATGGCGGAGGAGGAAGTGGTTGGGCATTAGGCATTAGGCGTTAACGATTTGGCATTAGGGGGGGGTGACGGGCGGATTTTGCTGGGTTGGCGGTCAATAAAGCTTCAGGGCCGGGTTCGGCTCGATACGAGGCACCCGGCTGGCCGATAGCAAGGTTGCCATGGAAGACGAGGTCAAGCACAACCCCCAGCCGACGAACGCGCCGGCCGGTCCGTCCGACGCTGCCGCGCAGGCCCCGGCTTCGCCGACGCCCAACTCGGCCGCGACGCCCAAACGCCGGCACGGGACGCACAAGAGAATCGGCGTATCCCGCTCGCCCGCCGACAAGGCCGCGGCCCTCAAGGCCATCAGCCGTCTCCGCGACGAGCAGGACGTACGCGCCGCCCTCGTCGAGGCCGTCCGCGCCAGCATCAACGACAAGCAATACATCAACGAGCTGAAACTCGCCGTCGCCGCCGAACGCCTCGCCGCCGACCTGGCCCGCGTGCAACTGCTGCCGAAGCGAACGCCAAGGTGAGGCATAGAGGCTGCGTCTATTGCAATTGATTAAATCTGACGAGTAATGGCTGTCGCTTCACGCGCGAAGCGCCCCCTTCGGCCTTCGGCCTGTGGCTTACACGGGTCCGGGTCAATCCTTCTTCTGCTCGTCGAGCACGCGTTTGATCGCCTCGTCCTCGCCGATCGGCTTTCGGCCGTGGTCGGTCAGGTCGTCGTACGCCTCGTGCAGCTTCGAGGCCCGGCCCTGGGTCGTTTCGAGGAACGTCTGCGTGACCAGCCCGCTGGCCTCTTCCGAAGCCTGCTTCCGCGCCGCCTCGCGCGTGGGGCCGGTGCCCGTGAAGGTCCGGTTGATGACCTTCCGCCCCGCCGCCCGCCCGGCCGCCTCGGCGTCCTTCCACACCAGCAGGTTCAGCCGGCGGTGCCCCTCTTCGTGCGCCACCAGCTTCGCCGGGGCCTTGTGCGGGAGATAGATCGTGTCCTTCAGTGAGGCGTTCACCGTCACGTCCGTCACCTTCAGCCGGCTCGTCCACGTGCCGTTACGCTCGAATTCCCGTGGAATCTGGAAACGCAGGCGAACGTTCACGTGAAAGTCCGCCCAGTTGAAGCCCTTTTCGTCGGGCTTCATCGCCGGCATCTGCGGCGGCGGGTTGGCCGGGTCGAACCGAACCTCCGACAACACCGGCTCGTCCAACACCACCTGCACCGACCCCGCCGCCAACCCCGCCGCCAAACCTGCCGCCGGCCCGACAGCCGCCCAGACCGCCGACAGCACGAACAAGACCCGCAGTTTGAGAACCATGCCGACAATCGTACCCTGACCGCATGCCAAAGCTCACCGTTGAAGGCGTCGGAGAATTCGAAGTGCCCCATGGCAAACGCCTCGTGCTGGCGCTGGAGGACGAAGCGGGCATCGACCAGCTTCACGCCTGCGGCGGCGTCTCCAAGTGCACCACCTGCCAGGTGACGTTCCTCCATGGCGAGCCGGCCGCGATGACCGAGGCGGAAAAGGAGACCCTCCGCGTGCGCGGCCTGGCCGACACGCCGGGCCTGCGACTCAGCTGCCAGATCAACGTCGAGCAGGACATGACCGTGAAGGCCGAAAGCCGCGTCGCCACCAGCACCCGCAAGGACGCCGGCCCCCGCCCCGCCGACACCATCGAGCCGGAGCCGGTATGGTAAACAGCGGGTCAGACATGCTCAGAGGCCACAGAGACTGAGAGAGCACAGAGGGAACTCCTTTGGAATGTGGTCTCTCGGCATCGGCTGACATGTTGACGTCGCTACGGCCCACCCCGCCGGACAGGGCGACTCACCGACACTGCATTTGATCTGTTTCTAGTTTTCCTCCCCGATCTCCCTATCTCTGTGATCTCTGTGTTTTTCTGACCCGCCCCAAGTTGTACTGACCCGAAGTGCTGTCCGCGCTGCTACGCTTGCCGCGTGCTGCCGGCCAAGCCCAACCCGCTCGTGACGTGGTGGTTCGACCGCTGGTGCGCCACGAACCTGCACAACAGCTTCTCGGCGATTCGGCTCTACGGCGATCTGGCCCCACTTGCCGCCGGCGTTCCGACGTTGCTCGTCGCCAACCATGTGAGCTTCTGGGACGGCATCGTGCTCAACTGGCTGCTGCGCAAGCACAGCCGCCTGCCGCGTTACTGCATGATCGACGAGCGGCAGGTGATCGAGCACCCGTTCTTCCGACGGATCGGCGGCTTCTCCGTCCGCCGCGGCGACCCGCGGGACGGGCTGGCCGCCATGGCCTACGCACGCCAGCGCCTGGCCGAGCCCGCCGTCGTCGTCATTTTCCCGCAGGGACGGATCGTGCCGATCCGCCGGCGGCCGCTGGCGTTCGAGCGCGGCGTCGGCCGGCTCCTCGAAGCCGCCGCCGCCGCCCAGGTGCTGCTCGTGGCGCTGCATTACGAGTTCTGGGAAGAACAAAGGCCCGAGCTGCTGGTGCGCATCGAGAAGCAGCCCGACATGGCCGCCATGCCGCGAAGCCGCCGCCCGCAGATGCTCGAAACCCGCCTTGGCGAACTGCTCGATGAGCTCGAAGCCGCCTGCCTGGCCCGCGACCCCGGGCGGGTGCTGCTGGAAGGCAAGGTGTCGATCAGCCGGTGGAAGGAACAGTACCGGCGCAAGTGAGCCCCGCCCGGGGCGTGCCGGCGCTTACCGGCGTCTGCCGGCGTTTGCCGGCTTGGGCCGGCTTGGGCCGGCGCGTGCCGGCGTGCCTTCATCTCGCCCGCCGGAAGGTTCGCGATGCCGCCGGGCGTTTCGGCTACCATGCCCCGCGATGACACCCGTGACGACACTCCCGGCCCGCACCCAGGCCGGATTCGAAAAGATCGAAAGCGACCTCGCCTTCCTCGTCGGCTGCCTGCGGGAGGTGCTGACGGAGATCGGGCAGAAGCACCTGGCCGAGGAGGTCGCCGAGCGCCGCGTTCTCGAGCTCTCGGCGGAGTTGGAACACGCCACCCAGAAGAACCACGCCGCCGAGACCAACCTGGACCTGGACTTCCCCGAGCGGCTTGCACAGGTCTACTCCATTGCATTCCAGCTGCTGAACATGGTGGAGGAGAACGTCGCCTCGCAGACGCGGTGGAACCGCGAGGCCGAGCCGCCGGCCGCCGGCTGGACGGAACCGGGCCTCTGGCACGACAACCTGGCGCGCATGCTGCAAGCCGGCGTCACGCCCGAGCAGATCGCGCAGACACTGCCGCGCATCCGCATCGAGCCCGTGCTGACCGCCCACCCGACCGAGGCCAAGCGCGCCACCGTGCTGGAACAGCACCGCGCGATCTACCACCTGCTGGAACGCCGCGACCAGGCCGCCGGCCGGCCGAGCGAACTCGTCGAGATTCGCAGTGAAGTCAAAGCGGCCCTGGAGCGATTGTGGCGCACCGGCGAGATTCTGCTGAGCAAGCCGGACATCGCCGGCGAGCGGCGGAACCTGGCGTTCTACCTGCGGCACGTCTTCCCCGAGGCGGTGCTCGGCGTGGACCGCCGCCTCCGCCACGCCTGGACCGCGCTGGGCCTGGACCGGTCGATGCTCGACGGCGTTGAGCAGATGCCGCGCATCCGCTTCGGCTTCTGGGTCGGCGGCGACCGGGACGGGCACCCGAAAGTTACCGCGGAGGTGACGCGCCAAACCCTCGAAGAACTCCGCCGCGGCGCGTGCCGCAACCTGGCCAACATGCTGGGCGCGCTGGCGCAGCGGCTTTCGCTCTCGGCGTACGGGCAGAAGCCCCCGGCCATGCTGCTGCAGGCCGTCGAGCGATTAACCGCCGAGCACCCCGACCGCGCCGCCACCGCCCGCCTGCGCAACCCGGACGAGCCCTGGCGGCAGCTTGCGAGCCTCATCCGGATGAACCTGCCCGACGCCGAGCAGCCCGGCAAGCCCAGCTACGCCACCCCGCAGGAGATGATGGCCGACCTCACCGCACTGCGCCAGAGCCTGGTGGCCGTGGGCGCAGAACGGCTTGCCCGCAGCGACGTGGACCCGGTGTTCCGCGCCGCCGACGTCTTCGGCTTCCACCTGGCGTACCTGGACATCCGCCAGAACAGCCGCTTCCACGACCGCGCGATGACGCAGCTCATGGCCGCCGCCGGCATCGAGGACGCCGACAACTACCCCGACTGGCCCGAGGAACGCCGCCTGGCCTTCCTCGAACGTGAACTCAGGAGCCCGCGCCCTTTCACCCGCCGAACACGCGGCATCGGCTACGAGGCCGACGAAGTCCTGGGCTGCTACGAGGTCGTCGGCGACTACTACCGCAAGCACGGCCGCGACGGGCTGGGCGCGATGATCGTCTCCATGACGCACCGGTTGTCGGATCTGCTATCGGTGTACATTTTGATGCGCGAAGGCGGCCTCGGCGAGTACGGGCCCGAGGGCCTGGTCTGCCCGATTCCCGTCGTGCCGCTCTTTGAGACCATCGACGACCTGGAACGCAGCCCGGAACTGCTCGACGCCTTCATCCGCCACCCCGTGACCGTCCGCAGCATGGAACTGCGCCGCGTGGAACCGACCGCACACGCACGCGAGCCGCTGCAGCAGGTGATGCTCGGCTACTCCGACAGCAACAAGGACAGCGGCATCTTCGCAAGCCAGTGGACCCTCTGCCGGGCACAGATGCGCATGCTCGACGTGGCACGCGAGGCCGGCGTGCGGATTCGCTTCTTCCACGGCCGCGGCGGCACGATCTCCCGCGGTGCGGGGCCTACCCACCGCTTCCTGGACGCCCTGCCCCCCGGCAGCCTCGCCGGCGACGTGCGCCTGACTGAGCAGGGCGAGACCGTCGCCCAGAAGTACGCCAACCACGCCACTGCGGTTTACAACCTGGAGCTGCTGGTCGCCGGCGTGGCCGGGGCCAGCCTCGCACAGGACAAGACCGACCCCGCCCACGCGATGGGCCCGGTGCTGGAGCAACTGGCCGCCGACAGCCGCGACGCCTACCAGCAACTGCTCAAGACCGACGACTTCATGACGTTCTACAGCCAGGCGACGCCGATCGACGTGCTGGAGCACAGCAACATCGGGAGCCGCCCGGCCCGCCGCACCGGCCGGCGCACGCTCGACGACCTGCGTGCGATTCCGTGGGTCTTTTCCTGGAACCAGAGCCGCTTTTACCTGCCCGGCTGGTTCGGCGTGGGCACCGCCTTCGAGGCGCTGCACCGCCGCGACCCGGGGGACTTTCAGCGCCTCAGCCGCGACGTGGAGAGCTGGCCGTTCCTGCGTTACATCCTGACGAACCTGGAAACCAACCTCGCCAGCGCCGACGAACAACTGATGAGCGAGTACGCCGAGCTGGTGGAGGACGCGGACGTCCGCCGGCGTTTCATGACGATGATCCGCGACGAGTTCGAGCTGACTCGGGAGGTGGTGAACCGCCTGTTCGGCGGCGGCCCGCTGGAGGAGCGCCGGCCGCGCATGGTCACGACCCTGCGGTTGCGTGCCGAGCGGCTGCGTGTGTTGCACCGCCAGCAGTTACAACTGATCCGTCAGTGGCGTGCCCTGGACGAAGCCGGCCGCGACGAGTTGTTGCCCCGCCTGCTGCTGAACGTGAACGCCATCGCCAGCGGGCTGCGTACGACGGGGTAAGGGCGAGTACGTCGCCGGCCGCCCCACCAACGGCTGCAAGCTTTCGCCTTGCCAGCATACTCGGCTTGCTTTGCAATAGGCGGGTTATGTACACGGACTTAGGATTCCGCCGCAGCCTCGTCGGCGACGTCGACGTGCTGAAAGTCGGCGACACGTTCCACCTGTTTCACCTGGTTCTGCCCAACCACGATTTCATTGCGCATTCCGTCTCCAAGGACGGGCTCGAGTGGCGCCGCGTCGATAATGCGTTTTTCATCGGCCACCCCGGCAAGTGGGACGACGACATGCTCTGGACCATGCACGTCACCCCGGACCCGCAGGACCCGGGCGCGTGGCGCATGTTCTACACCGGCCTGTCACGCCAGGAGAACGGCAGCGTGCAGCGGGTGGGGCTTGCCCGCTCGCGCGACCTCTACCACTGGACAAAGGACGAAGGCAACGGCTTCCCCCTGGAGATCAGTGGCGAATACTACGAAAACCATAAACAAAGCGGCCGCATGTGGGTCAGCTTCCGCGACCCGTTCATCTTCGAGGAAGGCGGCCGGCGGCTCATGCTCGCCAGCGCCCGGGCCAACCAGGGCTCGCTGGTCCGCCGTGGTTGCGTGGGGCTTGCCGAGGAGGTGGAGCCCAACCACTTCGAGTTCCGCGCGCCGCTGCACTGGCCGAGGAATTACGACGAGATCGAGGTGCCCGGCCTGATCGAGGTGCAGGGGCGGTACTTTCTCATCGGCAGCATCCGCGAGGACGTGAAGGTGCGTTACTGGTATGCCGACCAGGTGGACGGGCCGTACGAGAACTACTTCGACAACGTGCTGATGCCCGCCGGCAACTACGCCGCCCGTCCGAGTTGCACCGGCGGCGAGTCGCTCATCTGGAACTTCTTCTTCCGCGACATGCCCGGCTGCGAGCGGCAGCAGATGCTCGCACCGCCCAAGGAACTCGTCCTGGACAAGACCGGCCGCCTGCAGATGAAGAGCTTCCGCGGCTTCAACGACCGCATCACCTGCAGCTACCGCACCAACGAACTGACGCCCATCGAGTGCCAGCGCGAGAACCCGCACGCCGAGATCGAACAACTCGACAACCGCCTGCGCCTCACCTGCTACTACGGCTTCGAATCCTTCGTCTTCAAGGGCATTTACAGCCATTTTCGGCTTCGGGCCAGCCTGCGGATGGAGGGCCTGGGCAAGTGCGGGCTGCTCCTGCGCCAGACGGACCAGGGGGACGGCTACTACGTCTCCTTCGACCTGATCAAGGGCCTCGTGCAGATTCGCAGCTGGAGCGCCAGTCTAGTCGCCGGGCAGGAGAAGGGCTTTGACTTCACCCATCTGCAGGCCGGCTACTTCGTCTCGGACCGCACCGGCCCGTGGGACATTGAGGCCGTCTGCTTCGGCACCTACCTGGAGATCAGCGTGGACGGCAACGTCGTGCTGACGCTCGCCAACGACCAGTTCCTCGAAGGCCGCGTCGGCTTTTATGTCGAGGGTGCCTGCATCGACCTGCGCCGCATCAGCCTCCAGGAGATGTGGAAGGAATCGGCCATCGACCCCGAAACCCAGTGCTGAGCTCCCCCATGAAACCACGCGCGAAAGTGCTCGTCTCCGGCTGTTACGACCTGCTCCACGCCGGCCACGTCCGCTTCTTCCAGACGGCCGCGGAGTACGGCGACCTCTACGTCTGCCTCGGCTCGGACGCCACCGTCGAAGCGCTCAAGGGGAGGCCGAACGTCTTCAACGAGCAGGAGCGGCTCTTCATCGTGCAGAACCTCAAACCGGTGTTCGAGGCGCGCATCTCGCGTGGCAGCGGCCTGCTCGACTTCGAGCCGGAGATGCTGGACATCCGCCCGGACTTCTTCGTCGTCAATGAAGACGGTGCATCGGACGCCAAACGCGAGCTTTGCGATTCGCTCAGCGTGGCCTACGTCGTACTCCCCCGCACGCCGGCACAGGGCCTGCCGGCCCGCAGCAGCAGCGCGATCAAGCAGCAGCTCAACGCCCCGCCGCCCGGGATTTGACCGTCTTACGCGTGGAGACGCGCCGCTTCGTCGTCGCCGGCGGCGTATTGAAGCTTTCGGCGTGCAAGGTCGCGCGGTTTTCACCACGTCTTAACAAACGGCCGGGCGGTTCTTCTAAGATCAGGACATGTCGCTCACGACTTTGAACCGGCGTTCGTTCCTCAAGTACGTCGGCTACGGCGCGGCCGCGTTCGCCACCGGGCCGGCGCTCGGCCCCCTGGCCCGGGCTGCGGCCGCCGCCTCGCCGGCGCTGCCGGCCGCCTGGATGAAGCCCGACGGCACGCCGGCCTTCTCCCCTGTGCCCTACCCTGTTCCCCTGCCGAACGACCCCGGCGACGCCGCCGCCGACAAACGCCGCCTCGCCAAGTTCGAAGTCGTCGACGATGTCGTCCTCCCCGAAGGCTTCCGCTACGACGTGCTGGCCCGCTTCGCCGACCGATTCGGCCCCGAAGGCCGCGTCCGCTTCGGCTTCAATGCGGACTACACCGGCCTCGTACCCTTCCCCGGGCGCGAAGGGGAGCATCTGCTGATTGTGAACCACGAGTACATCTCGGCCCGCCCCTGGCTTCAGGCCGCCCAGGAGGACGGCGAGCCGCTCGCCGACGCCCAGGGCCGCATCGCAGGCGTGCCGCTGGCCGACTTGAGCATCGACCTCCTGAACCCCGGCGACACGGACCCGAAGCTCCTGGCGGGTGTTCGCAAACTCTGCGAGCGGGCCATGGCAGACCTGGGCGTGACGGTTCTGCACGTCAAGCGGACGGCGGACGGCGGCATGGCCGTCATTCAGGATTCGGACAAGCACTTTCGGGTTCATGGCTCGGGCCATGTGAACGCCGCAGGCATGGCATTCACCGGCCCGGCCGCCGAGATGCTCGGCCAGCCCCGCGGCACCTACAGCAACTGCTCCGGCGGCACCACGCCCTGGGGCACCTTCCTCACCTGCGAGGAGAACTTTCAGAACCAGGTGGTCGACGCCATCACCCCCGCCGGGCAGATCCTCCCCGGTGACGTTCGGCCGTTCAGCGGCAGCACCGAGCCGGACGCCCGCCTGCCTCTGCCGTTCGAGTTCGACGGGCTCGGCACGGGCCTGGACGAGCCGCTGGACGGCCGCCAGTACGGTTGGGTCGCCGAGGTGAACCCTGTCGCACGCACGCTCAAGAAGCACACGCTGCTTGGCCGCTTCCGCCATGAAAACGTGGCCGTCCGCGCCGAGGCCGGCAAGCCGCTGGCCGCCTACATGGGCGACGACCGCCGCGGCGGGCACGTGTGGAAGTTCGTCTCGAAGGAGGTGGTGAAGGACCCGGCCGACCCGGCCAACAGCAAGCTCTTCGAGGCCGGCACGCTGTACGTCGCCCGCTTTGACGAGGACTACACCGGCCAGTGGGTCCCCCTCAGCCCCGAGACCCCGCTCGCCCGGCCGGAGCCGCAGACGACCTCCGTCGGCAGCCTGAGGCTGCCGGCCCGCCCCTTCGGCGGCGAGGTGGTGGTCGCCACGCCCGCCCTTATCGAGAAAGCCAGGCAACGCCTGAAGGAGGACGGCAAGGACCCCGAGTCCCACGGCTTGCTGACCGCCGACGCGTGGGTGAAGCAGGTCGAGGCGTACAACTGGTACCAGGCGTTCGCGACAATGACGCTGGAAGACCTGGTGGACCCCCGCCGCCTCCCGCCGAAGCAGCGTCGGGAGTTCATCCACGCGGTGCTGATGATGGACGCCTTTTCCATGGCCAACGCCGCGGGCGGCACGCCCACCGCCCGCCCGGAGGACGTGGAGGTTCACCCCATCGACGGCAGCGTGTACATCGCCTTCACGGACAGCACCGGCTCGGGCGACGGAAGCCCGGACGCACGCATCTTCCCCGACTCCGCCGGAACGAACAGCCGCCAGTACGGCGCCATCTATCGGATCGCTGAAACCGACAACGAACCGGCCGCCACCACCTTCGGCTGGGGCAAGTTCGTCGCCAGCGGCGAGGCGGCCGACGGGGGCGGCGGGTTCGCCTGCGCGGACAACCTCGTCTTCGACCCGGCCGGCAACCTCTGGATGGTGACGGACATCTCCACCCTCAAACAGAACTTCCCGGTCAACCGCACCGACAACAAAACCGCACCCGGCGAGGGCAACTTCCCCGGCGTGTTCGGCAACAACGCCATGTTCGTCTTCCCCACCACAGGCGAGCACGCCGGCAACCCCTTCTGCTTTGCGACCGGACCCGTCGACTGCGAGTTCTGCGGCCCGACCTTCACCGACGACGCCAAGGCACTCATCCTCGCGGTTCAGCACCCGGGAGAAGCCGGCGGCACACGCGGCGGCATGGACGAGCAGCAACCCCAGGCCGAGGAGCGGGCCGTCACCATCGCAACACGCAAAGGCGAGACGTTCCAGCAGCAGCGGACCGTGCCGCTCGGCAGCCGTTTCGCGGCGAAGCCCGCCGGCCGCGTGCCACGGCCGTCTGTCATCGTCGTCCGTCAAGCCTGAGGTCGCCGCAGCCCCGAGGCCTGTCCGGGCCGGCCGCTGGTAAGCTAAGCCGCATGTGGTATCGCCTCCTTCACCTGGTGCTGGCCGCGATGTGCCTGCTGGCCGCCCACGCCAAAGGCCCGGTCTCAGCCTCGGCCGGCGCGCAGGTTCCCCCAAGCCGCGACGCGGACACCGCCACCCTCGGCACGTACACGACGCAAGCCGCCGGCGAGAATGCCGTGGCTATCGACCGGGGTGTGGCCTTCCTCCGCCAGACGCAGCAACCCGACGGCAGCTGGGGCCCCGGCATGCACGCCGGCGGCCGGGCCGCACTGGCGTGCCTCGCCTTGATCAACTCCGGCGTCGGCGTGGACGACCCGGCCGTGCGGCGGTCAGTCGAGTTCCTGATCGCCCAGCCACTTGCCGACTCCCAGGCGGCTGTCTACGAAGTCTCGCTGCGCCTCGCCGTGATGAGCCTCCTGCCCGAGCGACTCCACCGCGGGCAGTTACAACGCGACGCCGAATGGCTGCAGCGGGCCATGATCACCGTGGGTGCCAACGATGGCCTGTACGACTACACCGCCAGCCGCCAGGGCCGGGCCGACTACTCCAACAGCCAGTACGGCGTGCTGGGCATGTGGTACGCCGCCGAGGCGGGGATTGAGGTCAACGGAGGCTACTGGCGGCGGGTGGAGGCCGGCTGGCGTGCCGGGCAGAACGAGGACGGCGGCTGGGGCTACACACCCACCGGCGGCCGGAGCTACGCCAGCATGACCGCCGCCGCCGCCGCGACCCTCCTGGTCACCACCGAGTACGGCCAGGCCGTCGAAACCGCCGACCTTCGCCGCCCACCCTCCGACACCCCCCTGCAAGGTGCCATGGACTGGCTCGGGCAGAACTTCAGTGCCACCAGCAACACGGGCCTGGGCAACCGGTGGCTCCATTACATGCTCTTCAGCTACGAACGCGTCGGCGAAGCCAGCGGGCAGGTGACCTTCGGCCAGACGGACTGGTTCGCTGCCGGCAGCAGCCACCTTGTCCGCACGCAGCAGCCCGACGGAGGCTGGAACAGCGACCTGGGTGCAACCGTGGACACCGCCTACGCGCTGCTCTTCCTTTCCCGCGGCCGGGCACCCGTGGCCGTGCAGAAACTCAGCTACCCGCCCCCCAACTATAGCGAGATCATCAAAACCACCCGCTGGAACAACCGCCCGCGCGACGTGGCCCGCTTCTCGAGGTGGTTCGGGCGCAACCTGGAGCGGCACTACAACTGGCAGATCGTCGACGCCGCCGAGTCGGCCGACAGGTTTGATGATGCGCCGGTCCTCTACATCAGCGGGGACAGGCCGCCTGGCTTCGACGACGAGTTGCTGGGGCGATTGAAGACCTTCGTCGAGCGCGGCGGGCTGATCTTCGCGGTGAACGAGGGGCCGGACGGGCTGTTTAACCGGGGCATCGAGGAGCAGCTCGGCGGGCTGTTCGCACCTTACGCCTTTCGTGACCTGGAGCCGGACAGCCCGCTGTTCGGCCGGAATTTTGATGCCGCCCCCCTGGCCGGGCGGGTGCGGGCGCTGGGCAGCGGCGTGCGGGAGTACGTGGTGCTGCTGACGGCCGGGGACGCGAGCCGGGCGTACCACATCGGCGACGACACCGGCCGCACCGGCGGGCCGCAGCACGCGGTCCTCGGGAACGCGATCCTTCTGGCCTCGGGCGGCCCGCCGGGGCTGGCCAAGGGGCAGAGCCACTGGTTCCCTGCCGCGCCCGAGGGCCAGGTGCCGCCGCCGAGGACGTTCCGCCTCCGCCGCGTGACGGCCCTAGGCGGCAACACGAACCCCGAGCCGGCCGCGCTGGATCACCTGGCCAACCGCCTACGGCACGCGGGCGTGGCGGACCTTGTGCACGAGACGACGCCGCTGGCCGGGCTGCGGGCCGAGCCGCCGCGGGGCGAGCTGGCCGTGTTGAGTGCGTTCGGTGATTTTGCGCTGGATGCGGCCGAGCGTGAGGCGTTGAAGGGGTACCTGTCGGGCGGGGGCGTGCTGCTGTTCGACGCCGCCGGCGGCGACGTCCGGGCGGGCGTGGCGTTCGAGCGGGAGCTGGCCGGGCTGTTCCCGGGTTCGAAGCTCACGTCGTTGCCGATGAGCCACCCGATCTTCGCGGGGGTGAACGTGCCGGCCGTGCAGGACGTGCGTTTCCGCGGCCCGGCCCAGCGTCGTCCGCCGGCCGGCGTGCCGAACCTCCGCGTGTTGGAACAGAACGGCCGGGTGACGGTGCTGCTGACGCGGTATGACCTTGCCGCGGGCTTGGCCGGGGTGCGGGCCGAGGGGGTGGCGGGTTACGTGCCGGAGGACGCGTACCGGTTGATGCGCAACATCCTGGCGTGGCGTGCGGGGGAGTGATTCAGGCTGGGGGGAGGTGATCCAGGTCCGCCAGGTCCTGAAGTCGCCCGGCGGCTTGTTTGTTCCGCCGCAACTCGGCCAAACCCAGGACTGTCACCTCGGTGTCGTCGATGAGAACTGTTGCTCGGTTCGGCCAGCATGCATCGAACACGACACCGGAGGGTGCGGTCAGCAGTTCGATTTACAGCGGCGGATGGCCGAACCGCAGCATCGAGCCGGGCGTTACCAGCTTCTCGGGGTCGCCGATCAACGGCTGCTTAAAGAAGGTACTCAACGCCGCGTGCACAGCCCGGGAATTGGCAGGGTCGACCGCGAGCCACACGTCAAGTTCATTCGTCACCCGAGGGTAGCCGTGGAAGACAACGGCGTAGCCTCCGATAACGAGATACCTAACTCCATGGCTGCTTAAGCACTTCAACAGGTCCTTGAAGTCGTCGGGCAGTCCCTTGTTTTCCATGCGGGCCCCAAATGCTCTGCCGAAGGTGCTCAACGATCTGCAGCCGCTGCAGCGGTGTCATCGCCCAGTCATCACGCTTCGTCGAAAGGTCGGCTTCTTCGAAGGAGTCAAAGATCTCAAGCGTCCACATCTCCGTGACGCCGTTGCGTGTTACCTCAATCTCTCGCTTGCTCGCGGCCATAGCTCCATTCTACCTCGCCTACTCCCCCGCCGCATTTTCTTTCGCCTTGTTCGTCCGCTTCGGCGGGCGCCGACCGGCCTTCACTCCGTCTTCCAGTGTCTTCTTCTTTCGCAGCATATGGTGGTAGTGCTGCGCGAACCGGTGCGCCTCGTCGCGGGCGTACTGCAGCAGCTTCAGGCCCAGGTTGTTTCGCGGCAGGCGCAGCGGCTCGCTTTTGCCCTGCACGTAGACCAGCTCTTCCTTCTTGGCGAGGCTGATGACCATCGGCGGCTGCACGTTCATGTCCTTGAAGACCGCCTCCGCCGCGTGCAGTTGCCCCAGGCCGCCGTCGATGCAGATCACGTCCGGGTAAAGCTCGTTGCCCGTGCCGGCCTCGCGGTAACGACGGCTGATGACCTCCTGCAGGCTCAGGTAGTCGTTGTTCCCCTGCCCGTGGCGGATTTTGTACCGGCGGTACCCGTCCTTGAACGGCACCCCGTCGATGAAGCAGACCTTGCTCCCCACCATCTCGTCCCCCTGCAGGTGGGCGATGTCAAAGCACTCCACCACCCGCGGCGGGCTCTCCATCTTCAGCGCCTTCTGCAGCGCCTGTACGCCTTCCATCGGGTTGGCCACGAAGGCTTCGGGCTGCCAGCTGAGCTCCTCGCCCTTTTGCCCGCGCAGGCCCAGGCTTTTGATCGCCAGCAGCTCGTCCCGGATGCGGGCGGCCCGCTCGAACTTCAGCTCGGCGCTGGCCTGGGCCATCTCCTTCTCCAGCTCGCGGATCACGCCGACGCGCTGGCCCTCCAGGAACCGCGTCAGCCGGCCGATGTCGCGCCGGTAGTCCTCCTGCGAGACCTTGTCCGCACACGGCGCGGTGCACTGCCCGATGGCGTGCAGCAGGCACGGCCGAAAGAACCGCTTCTTCGGGTCATCCGCCAGGATCTGCAGCTCGCACGTGCGGAACTTGAACGCCTTCTGCAAATGGCTGACCGACTCCTTGAGCTGCCACACGCTGGTGAACGGCCCGTACAGCTTCACGCCCCTGGCCCGCGGCTCGCGCGTGACGTACACGCCGGGGTAGTCGTCGTCGGTCGTCACCATGAGGTACGGGAAGGTCTTGTCGTCCATCAGCCGGGCGTTGAACCGAGGCTGGATGTCCTTGATCAGCCGGTTCTCGGCCAGCAGCGCCTCGACTTCGCTCTCCGTGTCGAGCGTCTCGAAATCGACGACGACATCCAGCAGCCCGGCCTTCTTGTGCTCCAGCTTCGTGCTGGCCTGGAAGTAGCTGCCCACACGGTCCTTCAGGCTGGTGGCCTTGCCCACGTAGACGACGCGGCCCTTGTCGTCCTTCATGAGGTAGACGCCGGGCGTCTTCGGCAGGGCCTTGGCCTTGTCGGCGAGCTGCTTGAGGCGGGAGGGGAAGGCGGCATCGTCCATGACAGCCTTAGTTTAGGGCGCTACCGGCGGCCAGTGGGAGCGGCGACTTGCTATACTTCCGGCATGACGGCGATGCTGCCCAGGCCGACACTCCACCGCTACCTCCCGTCCGGCGGGGTCACCTCGGTGACGCTCCAGTGCGTCTCCTGGGAGGAGTATGCAGAACTCGCCGCCTCGCCCGAGGCCCGCGGCCTGAAGCTCACCTACGACAACGGGGAACTCGATATCATGACGGTCGGGAAGCGGCACGACTTCCTCGTGGCGACACTTACGTTCCTTCTCGGGTTTTACGGGCTGGAGGCCGGCCGGAAGGTCGCCTGTTTCGGCGGAACGACGTGCCGGCGTGAGGACGCCGACCGCGGCCTGAACCCGGACGTGTGCTTTTACATCGACGTCCCGAAGCCGGAACTGGACAACCGCCCGATCGAGCTGCCGAAGGACCCGCCGCCGAACCTCGCGATCGAGATTGACCTCACGAGCAGCTCGACACCCCGAATGCCGATCTACCAGTCACTCGGCGTCGAAGAGGTCTGGCAGTGGCGGGCCGGCACCTTCACGTTCTACCGCCTTGAGGCAGACGGTTTTCGCGAGGTCGAGCGGTCCGTTCTGGTTCCTGAACTAAAGCCGGCGGACGCGGGGGAGCTGGTGAACGTCGCCGAGCGGCAAGGCCTTGACGTGGCCGCCGAGGCGTTGCGTAAGCTCGTCGCCTCATAGCGGTGTCGCGGGCTCGCCGTCTGCGGCTGCTGCGGCTGCGGCCGCTCGGCGTAGCTCGCGGCTTCTGCTTTGCCTGGCATTGTCGCCGTGCGGGCGGTTTGGCTACAAAGGGGGCATGTCGCTCGTCATCGTCCCCAGCATCGACCTCCGCGCCGGCAAGCTCGTGCGCCTCGCGCAGGGCGACTTCGCCCGCCAGACCGATTACGACCTGAACCCCATCACCGTGGCCCAGCGGCACGCGCAGGCCGGGGCGAAGTGGTTGCACATTGTGGACTTGGACGGGGCGAAGGAGGGCACGCCCAGGCAGTTGCCGCTGGTCGGCGAGATGGCCGCGGCGTTCCGCTCGGCCGGGGGGCGGTTCGTGCAACTGGGCGGTGGCGTGCGGAGCACCGAGGCGGTGGAGCTGATCCTCGAGGCCGGGCTCGACCGCGTCGTCGTCGGTACGAAGGCCATTCAGGACTGGGCGTGGTTCACGAACCTCGCCAAGGACGCCCACCACGCCTACAAGCTGGTGCTGGCGCTGGACGCGAAGGACGGCCGGGTCGCCACGCACGGCTGGCAGCAGGAGAGCACGCGTACGGCCCTGGAGATCGCGACGCTCGTGAAGGGCTGGCCGCTGGGCGGCATTCTCTATACCGACGTCGCGCGTGACGGCATGCTCGGCGGCGCGAACGCGGAGGCGACGCAGGCGTTGGCCGAGGCGACGAGCGTGCCGGTGATCGCCTCGGGCGGCGTTGGGAATATGGACCACCTTGCGGCACTGGCCGGCCGCGGCATATGGGGCGTGGTGCTCGGCAAAAGTCTGTACGAGGGGCACATCGACCTGGAAAACGCCCTTTCGCAGTACAGCGCCGACGAACCGGTCTGACGTCCTATAACGGGGAACCGGCGAATCGGACCGCCCCTGCCAGCTTTGAATCATAGGTTTCTGTCGGTCCCTGCTGTCGCAGGGGCGCTGTGTCGCTACAGCAGGCGTCTGTCACTGCGGTGAAAATCGGACGTTTGCCGATGGCATACGTGTTGTGAACGGACTAACCGGAGTGGGGTACCACCCAGGCTCGCACGAATCGGCTGGATTTTGCAGCCACGAACCGTGGCATGAGCTAGGCTTCCCCACAGCCCGAAAGTCCGTTTGGCACGCCCTTCTCTGGAGGCTATGCATGATTCGTTCAGCCCAACAACTCGCTCTCCTTGCCGCCGCAACCCTTGCGGGCTCGGCCACCTTCGCTTCGGCGGGCATGACGTCCGTCGGCGACATTCCCCAGAACGAAGCCGCCCGTGCAGGCATCTTCGCACAGCTCTTCGGCGGAGAATTCGTGCAGAACGACATCGGCTTTACCAACGGCGAGGTGTCGCTACGCCGTGTTCTGGACACCGCATCCGGCTTTACGGCCAGCAGCATCGACCTGCCGCTGCAGACGGACGAACTGTTCGCCCCGGGGTTCTACGACGTCAAAGCCGTCGGCCGATACTCGCTCAACGAGCAGAACTTCGGCTACTTCAACGACGACGGCTTTCAGAGCCTCTTTACCGTCGAGGGCTTCGGCGCCGAGGTGACGGGCGAAGCCCGCGGTGTGGACCTGACCGCCGGGCCGTTCGCCTGGGGCCGCGACGGCGGCCAGGGCGGGCTGCACTCGAGCATCATCGCCGACAACTTCGACAAGCGTGACCACATGCTGACGTACGAGGTTCTTGATCCGCAAAATGCCACCGCCCAGAGAAGCTATCTGCTCTTTTGGGAGGACCTGACGAACGACGGCACACTCACGCCCGGGCGTAGCAACAACGACTTCAATGACCTGGTCGTTCAGGCGAGCTTGCTGTCAACTGACGTCGCGGTGATCCCCCTGCCCCCCGCCGCGGCCGCCGGACTGCTGCTCCTGGCGCCGGTGCTCATGCGAATCACGAAAAAATCAAACCGGAAGGTGACGCAGTCGTAACACGCTGCCTACAATCCGGAACCTAGGACTCACCAGAGTCGAGCTGCAAAACACCCGCGTCGCCAAAGGCGAGCGGGTGTTTTTTTGTTGCCGGGCAAGCCCAGGCTCAGGCGGCCGCTTCCTCGTCCACCGCTTCGTCCACGACCTCGGCGTCGATCACGTCGTCGTCCGAGTCGTCGTCGAGTACGTCGGCGTCCGGGTCGAGCGGGCGGCTGCTGAACTTGCCGCCGAGGTGCGGGTTCAGCGTCACCTTCAGGCCGTCCATCGCCGCCACCTCGGCGGCCAGGCTGCGGTAGTCGGCCGCGCCGTTGCTCGACGGGTCGTACTCCGTAATCGGCCGACCAAAACTCGGGCTCTCGGCGAGCTTGATGTTACGCCGGATCTTCGTGTCGAAAATCCGCGCCCCGTCCCACGGCAGCTTCGTCCCGGCGGCCTGCTGGATGAACCCCTTGAGCTCGTCCACCACCTCACCGGCCAGCTTCGTGTTGCTGTCGAACATCGTCAGTGCAACCCCCGTCACCTTCAATTCCGGATTGGTGTGCTCGCTCACCAACTGCACCGTCTCCAGCAGCTTGGCGAAGCCCTGCAACGCCAGGAAGTGCGGCTGCATCGGGATGATGACCTCGTTCGCCGCCGTCAGGGCGTTGAGCGTCAACAGGCCCAGGCTCGGCGGGCAGTCCAGCAGGATGTAGTCGTACGGGTGATTCGCCGCCTCGATGCGGTCGCGAAGGATGGTGTTTCGGCCCTCGGTACCGGCCAGCTGGCTCTCGGCCGCGGCAAGGTCCACGCTCGCCGGAACGAGGGCGACGTTGTCCCCCGCCTTGCGGGCCGCCTCGAGGAACTTGCCGTCCTCCAGCAGCACGTCATAGAGGCTGATGAGCCCCTCTTCGTCCGGCTCCACGCCGTAATTGATCGTGAGGTGCGCCTGCGGGTCCAGGTCGATCATGCAGACGTGGTAGCCCAGCTCGGCCAGTGCGGCACCGAGGTTGACGGTGGTGGTCGTCTTCCCGACGCCGCCCTTCTGGTTCATGAGTGCGATGGTCCGCATGGTTCGACCTCCGTGTCGAGTGAAGGAAAGCAGATGGAGGCAGTGTCGCGCCCCGGCGGCGGGGTTGCAAGCCGGAACCACGCAGGAATTGCCGGAAACGAGCCCGGACAGGCGGCGGGCAAACAAAAAGCGGCCCGAGCCGGTCAAGGGTCGGGCCGCCCGCATCCGTCGGACCCTCCTCAGGCCCGAATGATCAGAAACTCACCGGCGGCTGCGGCGGACGAGCCCGCCGACGGCCAGCGCCAGCACCGACAGCGACGCCGGCTCGGGAATCGGCGCGAACGCCTCAGCGTCCGCCGTGGCACCGTCGATCAGCGACAGGCTGCCGTCCTTGTAGTTCGTGGCGTTGGTGAAGATGAAGAGCCGGGCCGAGGTCTGGCCCACGGCGACTTCGCCCTCGCCGAACGTCACCGGGCCGCCGGGCGTCGAGATCGTCGTGGCCGGCGTGAAGTCAAAGCCGATCACGTCGCCCGTGCCCGAGCTTCGGCTGATGAACGTCGGCTCGACGTCGCTGGGCGTGTCCAGGTGGTAGACGTCCGTTACGAAGCCGGCGAAGCCGGTGGTCGTCAGCCGCTTGATCGCGTCCTGCGACGTGCTCGGCCCGGACGTGTTCGTGAAGACGTACTCGAAGGCCAGCGTCAGGTCGGACGTGCTCCTCCAGACCGTCGCAGTGACGTCGGCGGTGAAACGCGTCGCCGAGATAACGTCCACGCCGCTGACCGAAGTCGTCACGGTGTCGACAAGCGTCAACGGAGGCAAGCCGGCCAGTTCGTCCGACGAGACGTTAATGCCCGGCAGCAGGACCGCAGCCGAAGCAGAACCGGACGCAAACAAGCCCGTGCCGACAAGAACCGCAGCGGCAAACTGCCGCCCGCAAAGGTTGTTCAGAACATGCATATTTCGATCCCCTATCTGGTAATCTCCCGGCCCCAAGTGTGTAGATCGCATCGGCGAAACACTCGGGACCCTGTTCACCGGCAATCATCGGTTCCCCCTGTTCCGAACGCGCAAAAGAACGCAAAGCGTCTCAGCCAGATTGCGCTGGATTTACGTTAGCTTCATTCTGCAAACCTTATCCAGATCGCCTAAACGAAAGGACCACAACGAATGTCACCCTGTTTGCTCATCATTCGCGACGGCTGGGGCTACAACCCCAATCCCGAACTCGATGCTTACAACGCCGTCACGCAGGCTAATACCCCCGTCGCCGACCGACTCATGGCCACCTACCCGCACACGCTCGTGCGAACCTCCGGGTTCGACGTCGGCCTGCCCGAGGACACCATGGGCAACTCCGAGGTCGGCCACCAGAACATCGGCGCAGGCCGAATCGTCGATCAGGAGTCGGTCCGCATCACCAAGGCCATTCGCGGCGGCAGCTTCTTCGACAACCCCGTGCTGAAGGCCGCCGTGCAAAGCTCCCTCGACCGCGGCGGGGCGCTGCACCTGTTCGGCATCGTTTCCGACGCCGGCGTACACGGGCTGCTGGAGCACCTGTACGCCTGCCTCGAACTCGCCAGGCGAATGAACCAGACGAAAGTCTTCCTCCACGCCTTCACCGACGGCCGGGACACCCCGCCGCGCAGCGGCCTGGGGTACATCAAGGCCGTCGAGGCGAAGATGCGCCAGATCGGCGTCGGGAAGATCGCCACCGTCTCAGGCCGCTACTGGGCCATGGACCGCGACAACCGCTGGCAGCGCGTGGCCCGGGCGTACAACGCCATTGCCGCCGGCGACGGCCCGACCTTCGCCTCCGCCACCCAGGCCGTCCAGAGCTACTACGACCACCCCGACCAGCCCACCATGCAGGGCGATGAGTTCGTCAGCCCCGCCGTCATCACCGAGAACGGCAAGCCCATCGGCACCGTCTCCGACGGCGATTCGGTCATCTTCTACAACTACCGCGGCGACCGCCCGCGCGAGCTGACCCGCGCCTTCACCGACCCCGCCTTCGACGGTTTTGAACGCCCGAAGAAGCTGGACGCCCACTTCTGCACTATGACCCGCTACGAAGAGGGCCTGCCCGTGCAGGTGGCGTACGCCAAGCCGCCGAAGATGAAGAACATCCTCGGTGAGTACCTGGCCGCCAAGGGTCTCAAGCAGTTCCGCAGCGCCGAGACGGAGAAGTTCCCGCACGTGACCTTCTTCTTCAACGACTACCGCGACCAACCGTTCGACGGCGAAGAGCGCGACAACCCCCCGAGCCCCAAGGTGCTGCCCAACGGCGAACCGCTGAACACCTATGACCAACTGCCCGAAATGAGCGCTCCGAAGGTCACCGAGGCGGCACTCAAGGCTATCCGCAGCGGGAAGTTCGCCTTCCTGCTGGTGAACTATGCCAACGGCGACATGGTCGGCCATACCGGCTCGCTCGAGGCGGCCGTGCGGGCGTGTGAGATCGTCGACGCGGGCGTTGGGCAACTGGTGGACGCCATGCTCGAAGCCGGCGGCACCTGCGTCGTAACCGCCGACCACGGCAACGCCGAGCAGATGTTCGACCCCACCTCCGGCAGCCCGCACACGGCGCACACCACGTTCACCGTGCCGCTGATCGTCGTGGCCGAGCAGGCGAAGGGCAAAACCCTCCGCGACGAAGGACGCCTGGCCGACATCGCACCCACCTGCCTCAAACTCATGGGCCTGGAGAAGCCCGAAGACATGACGGGCCAAAGCCTGCTGTAGTCCTCACCCAACGCTGTTCTATAAATTCCAAAGCCGCAGGCATACCGCCTGCGGCTTTCGTATTGCATATGCAACAGCTTCCCGTGGCTTACTTCGCCTCGGCGCGTCGGTCGTCTTTCACCAATGCGTCGAGCGTCTCCTTCACGAACTGCTGCCCGTCGGCGGCGTCGTAGGTGCCTGTCTCCTCCACATCCATTGCATAGTCGAAAAAGAGACTGTGCAACGGCAGCCCGTCCACGTCGGCGTGCAGTCTCACTTCGTCCCGCGAGAGGATCTGCGTCCACTGCTTGCGCACCTCGGCCCAGAAGGGTGCCGTCTTCTGCCAGTAGGTCTCCCCGGCGGCCAGATCCGCGTCCGGCGTGCGGGCGTAGGTGTTCAGGCCGACTTCCCGCACCAGCAGTTCCTGCCGGCCGTCGCGGGTTACGAGCTTGGCGTTGTCCTGTTCGTGTACCCAGCCGGCGGGGGTGATCGTATGGCGGTTGGCGGCCACCAGCACGTCGTAGTCGTCGCGCTTGGTGTACTCCCGCCGCGGCAGCGGCCGCCACGTGGCGTTGCCCTGCCAACTGCTGGTTCCCGCGGCGTGGTTCCACGCGCCGAAGCTTTCGTAACGCGGCCCGTCGTCCACCTGAAAGACCTGCTGGCTCCACGTCCCGGCGGCCTCGGCCGGGCTCAGCGTACGCGTCCGCCAGGTGCGGTCGCCGGCGTATTCCAGGATGCGGTCGTCCTCGTACACCCACGTCTGCCGCCAATGCTTGACGACCCGCTTCTGCCCCGGGTTCTCCTCGTTGTCGAGCACGAGGATGTGCTGCAGCGTGATCGTATCGCCGGCGTCCTCGATCACCTCCACCAGCTCCGTCGCCTCGGCGTGGTACGGCTTCTTCAGCTCATACCCGTCGGCCAGCGGCACGGTCTCGGCGAAGTTGAAGTCGATGGTGTACCGCCCGGCCATGGCCAGAATCGCCGCCCGGTCCGCCTCGGGCGCCGTGGACGACTGCGCCGCCGCGAAGGCCGACGATGCAGTAACAAGAAGTGTTGCAAGGAGTGTGCGAATCATGATCAAACCTGCTTTCCGAATCTGTAGATGCTGAAACCTTGTTTCTGATGTCCCAGTCGACACGTTGCCATCCATACTTCGACTTCTGTACCCGTCATGGAAGCACGGACGATGCCGACTGACGTTGTTTTCCTACGAATCACGGGATCGGGTTCTCGTCCGGCGTCCGGGCGTGCGGTGCCCAGCGGGTGGAGTCGTCAAGTTGGGTCGGGGTCAGCGCCTCGGCGTGGCCGTCGAGGAAGGCCGTGGCCGCCTCGGAGCCGTAGCGGCCTTGGGGCAACCCGAAGATCGGCCCGCCGACGTACGTGACCTCGATGCTGCCCGCCACGTCGGTACGCCAGTTCTCCCGGTCGGTATGCGGTGCCGTGAGGCTGTGCAGGCCGCTGCCGGGCGTGCCTGGCTTTGACTGCACTTCCGCGAAGACGATCTGCCGGGTCGGCTCGCGAACCTCGGTGACTTTGAACGCGACGTGCCTGCCGGTGTTGGGCCGGTGGTTCGCGATACCGTTGGCCGACCCGATGGCGACGAAGCCGCCGTAATCCTTGTGTCCGCCGAGGTAGACGCTGTTGAGCCCGAAGCTCGGCCCGACGCTCAGGTTGTATGCCTTGGCGAACGCTTCGGAGTCCGAGTCCCCCGCCTCGGGCATCGGGGGCAGGCCGTTGTGGCTGTGGAGGATCGGCCAGATCCCCGGCACATACCCCGCCAGCCGCCACGGGTACCGCTCGGCCGCGAGCCAGTCGAGGGTGTGCCCGCTCTGGGTCGTCACCTTCAGCTCCACACCGTTGACCTGCCGCGGCGGGAAGCCCAGGAGCAGTCGGCCCTGGTTCTCGTTGTGGTAAAGCGCGTAGCCGGCGCCCAACTGCCGCACGTCCGACAGCGCCATCGCCTGCCGGGCACCCTGCCGGGCCTGCCCCAGCACCGGCAACAGCAGCCCGACCAGCAGCGCGATGATCCCGACGACCACGAGCAACTCCACGAGCGTGAACGCCCGACCGTCGGCCACCGATTCCGGATGTGAATGTGCTCTGTTCATGGGCATACCCGGATCAACTCGCCTCATCGACGCCGACGCAGCAGCATCGGCCCGGCCAGCATGGTCAGCGCTAACGACCCCGGCTCCGGCACCGCCGGCGGCGCGGCTTCCACCACCTGCGTGTCGCTCGTCAGCGTGTCGATCCGCAACCCGGCCAGGCTCATCGAGCTTTCGCCGGCGGTGACCGCCAGCCGCAGCGCCTCGAAGCTCCCGGCGAAGTTGAACTGCATCCAATAGCTGTTCTCGCTCCCGCCGAAGCCGCCCAGCGGCGTGCTGGCCGTCAACACGACCTGGCCCGTCAGCGGCACCGGCTGGCCGTCGGCGGTGAGCTGGAGCGTGTCAAAGTCCGGCACGCTGCCGCGGGTTGTGAGGTTGACGAGGACCGTGGTGAAGTCGGAACTGGCAAAGGCACCGCCGTACCCAGGCACGTCCGCGACGGGCGAGACGATGCCCTGAAACGAGTAGATGTTGCCGCCGACGAGAAACGCGCCATTGCCCGGGGCGTTGGCGTCGAAGGCGTTGAGGTCGAGCGGGTCGGCGGCGTCGTCGTTAGGGTTGAACAGCCCGGCGTCCGGGGCGTTCGGGCCAAGGGTGGAGGCAAACACGTCCCACGCCTGAAAGGTGCTGCCGGCGTCGCCGGGGGTCCAGAGCGTCGGCGGCACGGCCGCGGCGGCGGTGCCGGCCGAGGCGGCAGACACGGCCAGGAGCCCTGCCGCCACCAGGCGGTTGGGGAAACGAAATGTGGATGCAACTGCCAACATGCGGTCTCCTTCCGCCGGTCAGGGCGGATGAAAGGGGTTGCTGGCTGGCTGCCGGGGAATGCCGGTGGCTGGCTGAGGATGGAACTACTTGGTCAGAATCAGTTTGCCCTGCCGGGTGATGCGAAGTCGGTACTCCTGCCCGTCGTGGAGCAGGCGTGCCTCGTGCGATCCGGCGAGGAACTGGCGGACGTCCAACACCGGCGGCCCGCTCGTGGGCGACTGGCCGGCAGGTAGCGACGACAGGGCCGGCAGCGGATCACGCAGGCCCGCCCCCTGGCGCGTCCGCTCTGTTTCCGTCTGCCGCCCCGATCGCATGCGAAGGTTTTAATTGAGAATGAGTCGCAATGTCAAGCTTCATCCGATTTGTTCCCGACGCCACCGCCAGAACCACCTCCGAAGCTCAACAAGCAATAAGCCGCAGGCCGAAGGCCGCGCTCCTCCGTCGGCGGAGACCTGCGACTTGGGTGTCAGGCTGGACCTCGTCGTCGCTCAAGTGACTCAGGCAGCACGCTTCGGCGCTGCTTACGCGTCGGCCGAGTCGCCCATTGCCGTCAACGTTGCTTCGAGGCGCGGTGAAGGGAAGAAGACGAATTGTCGACCTCGTTTCCGCTTGTCGAGCAGCCCACGGGCCGCCAGGTCGAGCAGGTCCTGTCGGGCCGTCTGGTTCGTGACGTTGTGGCTCCGCTGGTGTGAGACGGCCGTGTACATCGCCCCGGCATGTCGCAGTGCATGACCGAGAATCGCGACTTGCCGGTGGTTCAGGCCGTCGGCCCCGCGCAGGCGTGCCTCGACGTCCTGTAGACGTTTCGTCTTTTGGCGAAGAACTAGAACCAACTCGTCGATGGCCTGGCAAATGACCTTCAGGTGGTAGACGAGGAAGTACGTCAGGTCGTTCTCGTCTGTCTCTGTTTCGAGGAACGCCCGGCCGTACTGCGTGATGCTCCGACGAATCTGGCTCGAAATCGAGACGAACTCGAACAGCCAGTAACCGGCCGAAAGCATCGACCAGTAGAACAGCGCCCTGGCTGTCCGGCCGTTGCCGTCGGCGAACGGGTGGTCGTACGCCAGCCAGAAATGCAGCACGATTGCCCGCACCACCGGGTGGATCATCGCGGTTTGCGTGCCAGCTTCACGGCCTTCGTTGGCGAAGGCAAGCATCCGGTCGATGCGTTCGTCGAGTTGCGCGGCGGGCGGCGGTTCGTGAAGCACCTCCCCCTCGAAGGAAACGACGCGAATCGGCTCGCCGGGCCGGCGGAGTCGGCCGGCGGCGTCCGGTACGTCTGCAGCACCCTCCGTCAGAATCCTCTGCAGCTGCATGAGCAAGTCCCGCGTCAGCGGGCGCCCCTGGTGCTGAACGATGTGCTGCATCGCCAGGTAGTTGTTGACGATCATCCGCTCGCCCTTGTCCTTCGGGCGGCGGGCGGTCCTGAGCATCTCCTTGGCCACTTGACGTGTGACCGCCGCGCCCTCGATCTGACTCGACCGGATGGCCTCCTCCATAAGCGAGCTGACGACGTACCGATCCCGGGCAGCGGAGGTGGCCACGTGCTCGTCCATCAGGATCTTCCCGGCCGCGTCACGGTCGATCATGTGCAGGTCCATTCCCGCACGATCGGGCACGACGAAGACGAACGGCCGCCCTTGGGCGTCGAGCAACGGGGTTGAGCGGTAACCCGCTTGTCGGCCAAGTTTGGTAAGAACCCACCACTGCTCGTGTGTCAGGCCGGCCGGCGGGCTCAGGTGCCGAAGCTTGTCCCAGTGCAGGTAGTCGTCTCGCCTGACGTTCCCACCCGGCGGCGAAAACGCCCGGTCCTGCAACGCCGCGATGAGCTGTTGATGCTTGATCTTCGGGGGTCGTTCGGGCAGCCGCATGTGAAACTCCTACCATCTCCTAATCCGTCAAACTTTAGGATATAATGACCGCATCGGAACTCCAAAATCTGGATAAATTTGGCGGTTTTTGGAGCGGGTTGGTGTTCGCCATCTGGCCCGGCCGACGACCCGGGCGAGCGGTGCTGTTCAACCTTACCGGGCGTGGCGACTGCGGGTGGTAAAGGCAAAGGCCGCGCTCCTCCGTCCGGAGGAAGCGCGGCCTTCGGCCTGCGGCTCAGGTGTTGGGCTTGCGGGGCTTTTGCCGTGCCCGCTTGCTTACGCCGTCGCGGGTGCGGCCTGCAGGACGCGGGTCGGGGTGATCAGCTTCACCTGCTGGCCGGCCGGCTTGGCTCCGCCCATGTCTTCCACGGGGATTTCTTCGCCTTCGCGCACCAGCCGGGCGGAGTTCATCACCACCGCGATGCTCGACAGCCCGTGCCCGATCGCCGCGATCAACGGCGTGACGAAGCCGAAGCCCAGCAGCACCACCATGCCCAGCACGTAAATCAGGCTGCCGACCAGGTTCTGACGCATCACCTTGATCGTCCGGTCGCTCACGTGTTTCAGGAACGGCAGGCGGTTGAGGTTGTTGTTCATCAGGGCGACGCTCGCGGCGTTCACCGCCACGTCGGAGCCGGCGGCACCCATCGCGATGCTCACGTGGCCGGCGGCCAACGCCGGGCCGTCGTTCACGCCGTCACCGATCACACACACGATGTGCCCCTGCTCCTTGAGCCCTTCGACCAGCGCCAGCTTGTCGCCGGGCAACGCCTCGGCGTGGATCGCGGTGATGGGCATCTGCTTGGCAATCCGCTCGGCACTGCTCCAGCGGTCGCCGGTGACCATCACGCGCTCACGAACGCCGGCGGCCTCGAGTTGTTTAAGTGCCTCGGCGGCGTTGGTGCGAACCGTGTCGCCCAGGCCCAGCCAGCCGACGAGCTTGCCGTCGGCCGCGACGAAGAGCATGGAAAGCCCTTCGCCCTCGGCGGTGTCGATGTCCACATCGACGCCGTGCTCCTTGAGCCACGCCTGCCGCCCGACGACGACCTGCCGGCCGTCGAGGTTCGCCCGCATGCCCAGCCCGGCCGCCTCGTGGATGTCCTCGGCCTCGGCGGGCGTGACGCGGGCCTTCTCGGCGATCGCCACGACGGCCTTGGCCACCGGGTGGCGGCTGTGCCGCTCGACGCTCACGGCCAGCTTCATCAACTCCGCCGGCTCGATGCCCTCGGCGGGCTTCAGGCGGTTCACGGTCAGGTCGCCGGTGGTCAGTGTGCCGGTCTTGTCGAAGACGAACGCCGTGACACGCCGAACGACTTCCAGGTCCCCCACGCTCTTGACGAGCAGCCCCAGGCGTGCACTGGCCGAGAGCCCGGCCACCAGCGCACTGGGGCCGCAGAGGATCAACGCACACGGGCAGGCGATGACGAGCAGGCTGATGGCCTTGTCGATGTCCTTAGTGAAGAAGAAGACCGCCGCGGCGATCATCAGCACCACAGGCGTGTAGAACGCCGAGTATTTTGCCAGCTCGCGGGCGAAGACGGGGCGGGTTTTGGAGGCCTGCAGCAGCAGGGCCTTGGTCCGGCCGAGCGTGGAATCCTCGCCGGCGCGTGAGATTTCGATTTCGAGCCGGCCGGACTGGTTGATCGAACCGCCGAAGACCTCGTCGCCGGGGGTTTTATCGACGGGGAGGCTTTCGCCAGTGATGCTGGCCTGGTTCACGCTCGAGACGCCGCCGGTGACTTTGCCGTCGCCGGGGATGTTGTCGCCGGGGAGCACCACGACGCGGTCGCCGGGGCGGAGGATGGCGGCGTCGACCTCTTCCTCCTTGCCGCCGGCCAGGAGCTTGCGGGCTTTGGTCGGCGTGACGCGCATGAGGCTTTCGATGGTCTTCATCGCGCCCACGGCCGTGCGGTGTTCGATGAGGCTGGCCACGAGCATGAAGAACGCCACGGCCGCACACTCCATGTACTGCTGTGTGGCGAAGCTGGCGAGCACGGCGATGGCGACGAGCTCCTCCATGTGGCTGCCGGAGTGGCTGTGGCTGCAGGCGTCGCCGTGGTCGTGGTCGTGAGAGCACTTGCCGGTCCAGAGTGCCTTTCCGGCCCCGTAGACGATCGGCCCGCCGAGCAGAATGCTGGCGGCCATGGCGATGAGTGCCGAGTGGTCCTCCTGCTCGAAGAGGAACTGCGCCGCGACGGCCGCGAGCAGCAGCATGCCGCCGAGCAACACGGCGACGACGGTGAAGTCGACCTGCCGCTCCTCACGGGCGACGGAGCGGGGGTCGTCATGCCCGTGCTGGTGTCCGTGGGAGTGGCCGTGACCATGGTCGTGGCGATGGTCGTGGCCATGGTCGTGATCGTGCGGCTCTTCAAGACCGGCCGGCGGGTGCGGAACGCTCGTCATGGCACATCCTACGCTCGAAGACGTCGGGAGGATCGGCGTCGCCGACCCGAAACCGGCAAATGTATGCCGTGGGGCGGAGGGGTCAAGGCGGGCCGTCGTCAGACGGCGGCGATCCCAGACAAAGGCGGCCAGGCTCGGCTGAACGCCTGATTCATCGAACCTGAGCATTTAGCAAGCGTAACGACAATAATATTCAGCTTTTGCTTGACCCCGTTGTCGCCCGTCGTTTAGGGTTCGGCCAACCAACCGCCCGTTGCGACGCGGTCTGTCGCCAATCGGGAGTCTTATGCGACATCTCATTCTTCTCGCCGCGGCCGTCGCCCTGCCGGCTGCCGCCAATGGTTCGTTCTTTACCAGCTTCGAGTCTGACCTGGGCGGCTTCTCCGCCACCGGGGACTGGGAACGTGGCATCCCCACCGGCGTCAACGGGTCCGCACTCGGCGGCTTCGGCGGCCCGGAGCCTTCGGCCGCCTTCGACGGGGAATTCGTCGTCGGCACAGTCATCGGCGGCCTCCACAGCCCGGCTCTCACCAGCAGCCTCTCACAGACGTTCGACATCAACGGCCTCGACTATCCCCAGTTGACCTACTACGAGTGGCTCGACTCCGGCGGCAACACCTTCGACACCGCCGAGGTCTTCGTCGACGGCTCGCTCGCCCTCCTGGCCGACGGCGGCCCGACGGGTGCGTGGCGTGAGGTCGTCATCCCCCTGGCCGCGCTCGACGCCGGCGGCGACGGGCTCGTCACGGTCGAGTTCGTGTTCTCCGCCTCGACGGTGGTCGAACGCGTCGGCTGGTACCTCGACTCCGTCAGCGTCGCCGCCATCCCGGAGCCGGCCAGCCTGAGCCTGCTGGGCATGGCCGGGCTGGGCCTGGTCCGCCGCCGTTCCGCCTGAAGTCTCGCCATCCTCAGCAAAAAGAGCCCGGGCCGCCTCGGCCCGGGCTCTTTCGTGCGCCGACTCGATGCACCCCGACAGCACGGTCAGCTCAACTGGTCCAGCACCGCCTGGCGCCGGGTGGCGAACTCGTCCTGCGTGATCAGGCCTTCATCAAGCAGCTCCTTGAAACGGCGGAGCTTGGCCTTCACCTGCTCCATGTCCGGGTCGGAACCGGCGGCCGAATTGGCGGCCGGGCCGGCGGCGGCATGCTGCGGGGGCTGCTGCTGTTGCGGCATGGCCGGCGGCTGGGCCCCGGCGAACTGCGCTTGCTGCGCCTGCTGCGGCGGCTGTTGCTGCTGCTGTTGCGGGATCATCGCGCCGGCGAAGGCCTGCGCCATCTGCATGCCCATGCCGAAGCCCATGCCCGCACCCATGCCTTGGCCCGCCATGCCGGGGTTCTTCGCGGCTTCGCGCATCGCGTCGGCCGTGGCGATCTGCTGGTACTTGAGCGCATCCTGCGCCGCGATTCCTGTCGCCTTGTTGATCTGCTCCTGCACCTCCGGCGGCACGGTGATCGCCTCGACCACCAGGTCCACCAGTCGGATGCCGTACTGCTCGAACTCCATGCTCACGGCGTCCTTGATGCCGTAGGCGATGTCCGAGTAGTGCATCGGCAGGTCGAGAATGCTCTTGAGCGTCCGCCCGACCTGCTCGTTCATCCGGCTGACGATGATGCCGCGGAAGTACTCCTCCAGCGCGTACGTCGTCTCGATGCCCTTGCTCCCGACGATCGTGTTGAGGAACAGCGGCGCATCGACCACCTTGAGGGAAAAGCTCCCGTGCCCGCGGAGCGTCACCATGCGGAACTCGGCGTCGCGGAACATGACGGGCGTGGGCGTGCCCCAGCCCAGGCGGGTGAAGGTCTTCGTCGCGACGTAGTAGACGTACGCCGAGAACGGGCTCTTGCCAAAGCCCTGGGAGAAGACCTTGGCCACGCCCGGCAGGTTCTGCGTGCTGAGCGTATGCCGGCCGGGGCCGAATACGTCCAGCGCCCGCCCGTCGCGGAAGAAGCAGGCGAGTTGGCTCTCCTGCACGACGAGTTGCGTGCCCATGGCGATCCGCGGCATCGCCTCGCCGGGCGGCACACGTGTGACGATGATCTCGCCGGACTCGTCGAAGAATTCAATCACATTGGCCATGGGGGCTCCGGGTGCGGTTGCGGTTGCTGGTGGTGAATTCGGTTCGGTCGCGGGGACTGGCTACCAGCAACCTGCGACTGCTCGACGTCAAGCCAGTTGCTTCGGTTCGGTCGCCGTCTCGATCTGGGCGGTTTTGGCTTCGATGTCGCCGATCCGGTCGGCCAATGCCGGGCCGGTGCCTTCGATCAGGGCTTTGCAGTGGCCGTTGAGGTATTCCAGTGCGTCTTCGACGTCGGCGCGGGCCTGTTTGTCGAGCTTGCGGCTGAAAACTTCCCGGCCGGCCTCGTAGGTGCCGACGCCGCCGGCGTGGTGCTTCAGGTGGTTCTGGGCGACTTCCAGCTTCTTGATGCTGCGTTCGAGGCGAGCCCGCTCCGGGCCGGTGGCCTGCACGCTGCGGAGTTTGCGGAGGACGCGTTCGACGTCGATGGCCCGCTCGGCCTGCTCGGCGCGGGCCTCGACGATCGGCCGTTCGGACCGCTCGAAGGAGAGCGAGAACGTCCACATCACGGCGACGAAGGCGAAGCACGCGAGCGTGAAGAAGGCCAGGACGCTGGCGAAGAGCAGGTCCCCGCCGCCTACCGCCGGGCCGCTACCGTCGCGGGCCAGTGCATAGATGCTGACGGCGACGAGCCCGACGGCCGCCCAGCCGGCGAAGACCTTGAACGTGCGTGCCATAACCGGCACGGACGGCTTGATCGCCGAGCGGCTGCGGGAGACGACGTTGATCGCCATCGCCCCGCCGAGGAACTCGACCGCGGCAAGGAAGCCGATGACCAGCCAAGCGCCGAACGGCACGGCACCGTCACTGGCGGCCGAGGCAATGATGTAGCCGATGCCGAACGTGGCCAGCAGACACAGGCCGGTGATGCCGGCGATGCTGGCGACGAGGCGGAAAGCTCCGGGGTGTTGACTTGGCATGGTTGCTCCAGAGACACGCCCGAACTGCGGCGGTTTGCGTTTGGTTGCGACGTTAACTCAACGGCCTGCCGTCGGAAGCCTTGATGCTCCCGACCAGGATCATGATGAACTCGATGAGCAGCCACGGCCCCAGGACCAGCCACGACAGGCCCGCAGAGCAGGCCGCCCCGATGCCCAGCAGCAGCTGCACGACGCCGCGACCGGTGTAGCCCATGTAAAAGTTGTGCATTCCCAGCCAGCCGAAGAAGAAGCAGAGCAACGCCGCCACGACTTTGCTCTTAGGCGAGACGGCCGGCATCTGCTGATAGACGACATACTGTGGCGCACCGCCGGGACCCCCGGCCATCGCCGGGTTCGGCGGCGGCGAGGCGTATGCGGGCTGCTGCTGCTGCTGCTGCTGTTGCCGGGGCGGAGGCGGCGGGGCCTGCTGCGGCAGCATCGAGCCGCACTTCACGCACCGGGACATGCCCGGCTTGGCCGTCGCTCCACAATTCGTGCATTGGTTCATGTCCGACTTTCCTTCCGCCCGGGCGTTCGTCCGGCCGACCCGCTAGGCAGCAGGCTTCCCCGGCAGAGGCACGCATTCGACGTCTATTCTTGCGCTGTAACCTGCAACATCGCAAATTTCAATCTCCAACTTGCCCCGGTTGCATAAAAGCAAGCCAGCAGCAAGACCCTTAACCAGCGGCCGACGTGAGCAGCAAAATGTGCCAGTGACCTCCGCCCCACCTATGCGTGTAAGCCGCAGGCCGAAGGCCGCGCTTTCTTCCCGTGGGCAAAAGGGCTTGTCCGTGTCCGCGGGCTTCGGCTCCTAAAGTGCGGGGGTCATTGCGACTGTGGGCAGAAGCGCGGCCTGCGGCCTGCGGCTTAAGCATGGGTCACCTTGCTCGTCAGGTCGCTCAGGTCGCGTAGTCGGTTCAACTGGATCGGGCGCTCCATGCCTTTGACGCCGTTACAGTCTTCCCGGATTGACAGCCGCGACCCACCCTGCCACCTTCTTGGCATGCCCGCGCCTCTCCAGCCCGGCCCGACGGACCGCCTCTCGCTCCGGCAGGTGCGAAGCGTTTTTCGGCTCGTGGGTGACGCCCGCGACCAGGGTGACGACCCGGCACGCTGGCGGCCGCATGTCTGCCAGCAGCTCCGCCGGCTCACGGGCGCGGAAATCGTCGTCAGCTCGGAGGTCTACGTCATGCGCGGCCGCGGCGCGACGCGCGTCGCGGACGTCGGCTGGATCTGCGAGGGGCCCGGCACGGACGGCTGCCGGCGAATCGAACAGGTCGTCGATGCCGACGTCGACCAGTTCTGGCTCATGACCGGCAACGATCCCCTCGCCGAGGCTGACGACGAGCACCGCGTGCCGGTGAAGCCGACCAAGTCGGTCCACGGCGGGGAGAATTTCGTCTTCAGCCAGATCGCCCTGCCGCACGCCATGGCCGTGGACCAGCTGGGCCTGCACCGCGGCGGCGGCCCGCCGTTCACGGCGGCGACGCGGAAGCTGGTTCGGCTGCTGCACGTGGAGTTGGCGCGGTTCTGGCGTCGCGACGTGTTGGCCGCCGCCAAGGACGCCGGCAGCGACCTGCCCCCGCGGCTGAGCCAGACGCTCGACGGGCTGCTGGAGGGCCTGTCGGAGAAGGAGATCGCCTACCGCCTGGAGCTGAGCCAGCACACGGTACACAACTACGTCAAGGCGCTGCACCAGCGGTACGAAGTCTCCAGCCGGGGTGAGTTGCTGGCCAAAGCCGCCGAGGCCAGAACCGGCTTCCGCCCGAAGCTGACGCTGGAACTGCCCAGCCGCGGCAAGCCCGCCAAGCCGGCCGCCAAGCAGCCGCCGGTAAGCCGGTAAGCAACGGAACAATCGCATCAATAAGCCGCAGGCCGAAGGCCGCGCTCCACGCCGGAGTAGTAAGAGCCCCCAAACGTAAAGCCACCACGCCGACCGCGTGGCCGGATGCCTGCCGCGACCCGGGGAGAAGCGCGGCCTTCGGCCTGCGGCTTACATCACGAACTGAGCTGTATCTACTCAAACGACTTACTTCGCGTCGCCCTCGGCGAGTTGAAGCGTGGCAATGGCCATCGGCACGTTCTCGGTGACGGTGAAGACCTTATCCATCCCGCTGACGAGCAGGGTGCCCCAGACTTTCGGCGGGATCGCGCACAGAATCGCCCGGCCGCCGGACCGTTCCAGCGATTGTTTCACCCGCAGCAACTGCCCAATGTTCGAGCTGTTCATGAATTCGACCTGCTGAAAGTCGAAAACGAGGCGCAGCGGCGTGCCGGCCTTCAGTTTCTCGTCGACGGATTCCAGGTCGTCGGCGAACTGCGGGTCATTGGCCAGGTGAACGATCTGAAGGTCCTCGGACCAGCTCTCGATGGGCATGATTCGGAAGCTATCAGCCGAACGGCGCGAGGGGAAGGGCCTTGCTGGCGGAAGCCCGCCGGCCGGCCGCTCAGAGTTTACACGCCACGACTGAACAAGCGGGGCCCGTCGCCGGAATTTTGGGCAGACGGCCACCCGGCTGCTGCGCGACGCATCAGCCTGGCACCCCTGACGGGGCGTCACTCGGCCGGTTCAATGGTGGTCGTCAGGCTCTTGGACTGAAACTGGTCCTGATAGAGCTCGGCCCGCTCCTTGTGCGTGACGAGCAGCAGGGAGACGCCGGTCTTGTGCGCCTCGATGGTGCGGAGCACGGCGTCCTTCTCCTTGAGCGGCGTAAGTTCGAGGATGGAGCCGACGACGTGGTCCATGGTGTTCTTGTCGTCGTTGTGCAGCAGCACCTTCCAAGGGGGAAGGGGCTGGGGGTCCTTGCCCTTGGGCTGGGGCTTGCGCTTCTGCCGCGGCTTGGTGGCCGTGCCCCCTTCGGCAGCCTTTTCCGGCTCCTTGGTGGCGACGGGCTCTTTTTCTTCCTTGGCCATGACTCTGTCCTCAGCTTGCAAAACGACTTCGATCCACGCCCCATTCTACGCTGCGGGTTGAGCCCGCAAAGCCAAAAGCGGCAGGAGGCTGAAGCAAACCACGAGCCGCGGCGTAGGTCCATCCGGGTTACCATTACAGGACCCACTGGCGAACGACCGATGGTTTTGAAAGCCGCCGGCGCGTATAGTGTTTGCACCGCGGGGCTAGCGCTCCGCAGAGGCAAGCACGCAGCGGCCCCCGGGCGGGCCGCGGGAGGTGCCTAACCCGTGTTGAAAAGTTAACGTACGTGGAACATGCAGCCCTGCCGGCCTCGGATCGGCCGACTCCCGGCAACCGGCTGCGGTCCTCATACGCGGTGCTAAACGGCGTCTCCTCGCGTCTTGTCGATGTCCGATCGACGCGAGCCACGCCCCGGCAGTGAAACTGCCCGCCGCGGAAAGGTTCGGACCCTGATCATGCCTATCGACCCCCGCTTCCTCCGCGAAGACGGCAACGACGTCTTCAACGGCAACGAGCTGCTCGTCAAGGGCTGCCTGGAAACGCCCGGCGGCGTCCACCTGATGACCGGCTACCCCGGCTCACCCGTCGCCGCCTTCTTCGACGTCATGGGCGCACTCGGCTCACTCCTCAAGGACAAGGGCATCCGCGCTTTCCAGGCCGGTAACGAGGCCCTCTCCGTCGCGGCCGTCAACGGCAGCCAGATGGCACCCTGCCGGGCCATCACCGCATTCAAATCCGTCGGCGTACACGTCGCTTCGGACGCGCTTGCGCTGGGCAACCTCGCCGGCGCACACGCCGAGGGCGGGGCCGTCATTGTTTGCGGCGACGACCCGTGGTGCGACTCCACGCAGGTTCCGGCCGACAGCCGCTTTCTCTGCGAGCACCTGCGTATGCCCGTCGTCGAGCCGGGCAGCGCTCAGGAAGTCAAGGACTGGATCGGTGCCAGCTTCGAACTCTCCCGCGTCGGCGGCTGCTACATCGGCTACATCGCCACGACCAATCAGGTGGACGGCGGCGGCACCGTCGCCTGCCGGCCGAACCACTACCCGGCCCTGAACACCAACCAGCGCATCGCACTGGAGAGCAGCAAGGTCGACCTGGACAAGCTCCTGCTCCCGCCACGCACCTGGCAGCACGAGCTGGCCATGCCCGACCGCCACGCCGTCACCATCAAGGCGGCCAGGAAGCTGGGCATCAACCGCATCGCCCCGGCCACGCGGCAGACGGGGCTTTCGCGCTGCCCGCTCGGCTTCGTCGTTACCGGCATGGCCGGGCAGTACCTCCAGCACGTGCTGGCGGACGTGGGACTGGCAGGCGTCTTCCCGGTCCTGCACATGGGCATGAGCTACCCGGCCGACGTGCACCTCGTGGCGGAGTTCGCAAAGCAGTGTGACCAGATGATCGTCATCGAGGAACGCCGCAGCTTTCTCGAGAAGAACATCCGCGACCGCCTGCACGTGGAACTCGACCGCGAGACGGCCAACGACCTGTCGAGCCGCCTGTGGGGCAAGCAGTTCCCGCAGGGCGTCGCCGGCGTTCCCGAGGGCCGCGGGCTCAACCCCTCGCTCCTGGCGACCATCATCCTTCCGCTCATCCAGCGGACGCACGCCATCCCGGGGGACCTGCGCAACGGGCAGCTCACGGCCGAGCTGGAGCGCATCAAAGCGACCGGCAAGCGGAAGATCGAAGTCCTCGGCGGCGTGAGCGTGAAGCCCGACGTCAAGCCGGAGCAGATCGACGAATCGACCACCCTCGCCCGCACGCCGACCTTCTGCCCCGGCTGCCCCCACCGCGACAGCTCCGCCCTGCTGCTGGAGGTGCGAAAGAACCTGCAGGACGCCGACTACATGCGCCGCAAGCACCGCCGCGGCACGGTGGACCTCATCGCCCACGGCGACACGGGGTGCTACACCATGCTCATGTTCCCGCCGACGGAACAGCTCATGCACAACTACAGCGGCATGGGCCTGGGCGGCGGCACGGGCTCGGGCATCGACCCGTTCATCACCAACAAGCAGATCGTCTTCATGGGCGACGGCACGTTCTTCCACTCCGGCAGTGCCGCCATCTCCAACGCCATCAAGGCGAACCAGGACATCACGTTCATCATCCTGGAGAACAAGACCACCGCCATGACCGGCCACCAGGAGCACGCCGGCACCGAGGTGGATACCGTCGGCAACCGCAGCTACATCCAGGACATTTATCAGGTTTGCAGGGGCATGCGCGGCACCAGCCCCATGACCGTCACCAAGGCCAACCCCGCCGACCGCGACAAGTGGAAAAAGACCCTCGAAAAGACCATCCTCGCCGACGGCGTGAAGGTCCTCATCGCCGACAAGGAGTGCGGCATCACGTTCTACCGCCGCGAGAAGAAGGCCGAGGCCAAGCTCATCAAGCAGCACGGCTTCCTGCCCGAAAAGCGGCACATGAACGTGACCCCCGAGGTCTGCGAAAACTGCTTCGAATGCACAAAGGCCACCGCCTGCCCGGGCCTGATTCCCATCGACACCCCCTACGGCCCGAAGATCGACACCGACCTGACCTGGTGCGTCAACGACGGCGCGTGCGAACGCGTCCGTGTCAGCAATGACGACGCCGTGTCGGCAAAGCCCTGCCCGAGCTTCGAGCAGGTCATCATCAAGCGGTCCCGCCGACGCAAGTACAAGCTGCCCTACCTGGACCTTGGCCGCCTGCCCGACCCGGCCGGCGGCGTGGTCATTGGCAATGCACCGTGGCGCGTGCACATGACCGGCGTGGGCGGCATGGGCATCGGCATCATCGGCGCAATCCTCGTCAAGGCCGGGCACTACGCGGGGTACCACTGCGTCTTCAACGAGAAGAAGGGCCTGGCCATCCGCAACGGCGGGGTCTTCGCGCAGATCGCTTGGGTTAGGCAGGAGGCAAGGCACGAAGGCACGGAGGCACGAAGGCACGAAGGGGAAGAACTCGAATCTTCGTCCGACAGTGCACGGGTGCCTTCTTGCCACACCACCGGCCTGATTCCCTACGGCCGGGCGGATTTGCTGCTGGGTGTGGACATTCTGGAGTCCGCCCGCGCCGTCGACCCCCGGGCCGACTACCGCGTGGCCATGCCCGACCGCACCGCCGCCGTGCTCAACACGTTCAAGCAGCCGACGGTCTCTGGCCTGCTGGGCGTTGCTGACTTTGACCCGGCCGTGCTCACCGGCCGCATCCTGGAAAAGTGCGACGCCGCCCGCAGCTACGCCAACGACCTGGGGAGCATCTGCGAGCAGCATCTAGGCAGCAAGCAGTACGTCAACATCATGATGCTGGGCGTGGCCTACCAGCTTGGCCTGGTCCCGGCCCCGGCCACCGCGATGGCCAAGGCCATCCGCGACATCGTCCGGCGGGACGTGCGAAAGAACCTCAAGGCATTCAACATCGGGCGGCGGCTGGCGCTGGCACCCAACGCCCTCACCGGCCGGGCCGAGCCGCAAACCTGGCAGGACCTGCTCGTCGAGAAACAGCGCATCCTCCGTGCCGCCCGCTTCGGCGGGCAGAACCGCGCCCTGCGCCTCGAGCACATGGTCCACGGCGCACTCGAAGCCATGCCCGGCCTCAAGGAAAGGGCACGCCTTGACCTGACCCTGCGCATCTACGACCTCATGCAATGGGGCGGCCCGGCCTACGCCCGCCGGTACGTCGACCTGGTCCGCGGCCTCCACCGCCGCGACTCGGCCGACCAGAAGTACGCCGCCACCCACGCCGCCATCCTCGGCCTGGCCAAGGTCATGCTCATCAAGGACGAGCCGTACGTCGCCTACCTGCTGACGCGCCACGAGAAACGCGTCCGCGACATGGCCAAGTACAACGTCGACCCGGCCAACGGCGACCGCATCATCTACCGGCACCACACCAGCCCCGAATTTCCCGTCGGCAAGCGCCGCATTCGTATCAAACTCACCAGTCGCGACTGGATGCTCAAAGTCGCCGCGGCCTGCACGTTCGTCCGCAACGTCCCCGGCTGGCACGCCAGGGAGCAGGCCTTCCGCGACTGGTACGCCGACCTGCTGCCGAGGCTCGACCTGCAGACCGACGCCGGCTACCGCACCGCCGTGGACCTGCTCGAAGGCGTGCTGGACGTCACCGGCTACCGCGAAGTGCGCTACCCGAAGCAGCGCCGCTACAAGGAAGCCGCCGAGGCGACCCTGGCCCGCCCGCACCTGCACGTGACCCTCTCCGACCGCCTGGGCAGCCGCGCCCGGCGGGAGGAGGAATTGTCCTCCTGAAACCGCACCCGGCTCGACAACCTTCTGCAATAAGCCGTTTGAAACGTTGATCTGTCCGGCCATTGCGATTAGGACTGAAGGCCCGCACGTCGCCGCGGAGGCGTCACGGCGGCGAATCTCACACCACCGGAGGAACATTGGAGCTACGCCGGAACCTGTTGTTTTGCATCATCGCAATGTTGGCGGGGCTCGCCTTCGCACCCCCCGCAACCGCACAGGATGCGCCCGCACAAGCTACGCCCGCCGAAGCCCCGGCGGACGCACCCGCGGCCGAGGCCGCCGCACCTGAAGCCGCCGCCCCGGATACACCCGCCGACGCCGAGATCACTCAGGGGCAGGCCTTCCTCCGCAAGCTCGTCCAGGGCGGGCTGACGATGTTGGCGCTGCTTATCGTCAGCATTTTCGGGCTGGCCTTCACCGTCGAACGGTTCTTCAACCTCCGGCGCAGCAACGTCGCACCGCGTGACCTTCTGAAGCGGGTGGACGGCCTCTTCGCCGCCGGGAAGTACGCCGAGGCACGCAAACTCGCCGCCGGTTCGGACACCACCCTGGGCCGCATGCTCGGCGTGCTGGCCCGGCACCCGGAGAGCGACACGGCCAGCCTGAGCACCCTCGCCGGCGACGCCGCGGCACGCGACCTGAAAAAGCACATGCAAAAGGCGTACGCCCTGGCCGTCGTGGCGACACTCAGCCCGCTGCTGGGGCTGTTCGGCACGGTGGTGGGCATGATCGGCGCGTTCGACAAGGTCGCCGCGGCCGGGGCCATGGGCGACGCCAGCATCCTCGGCGGCGACATCTCCAAGGCACTGATCACCACCGGAGCGGGCCTGGCCGTGGCCGTGCCGGCGCTGGGGCTCTACCACTACTTCCGCAGCAAGGTGAACCTCTTCGCCATCGAGCTTGAAGAGGACGTGGGCGAACTTATCGCCGACCGCTTCGCCGGGCGACGGGCACCGGCCGTCGACGCAACGACCGGCACGGGCGGCGGCGTGCCCAAGGCCTCGGCCCCGGCGGCCGTGACGGCCGGCGGCTCGTCACCGCACCGCCCGGAGGTGGCCCGTGCGGATTAACCTCAACGACGACAACGACGTGGACGTGCAGATGTCGCCGTTGATCGACTGCGTCTTCCTGTTGCTGATCTTTTTCCTCGTCGCCACGAGCCTGAAGAAAATCGAGCGCGTCCTGCCCTTGGATTACCCCGAGCCGACCGTCGCGCAGAGCGCCGTGAACGTGCAGACGCCCGAGGGCATGTTCGTCGTCGCGGTGGACGAGGCGGGGACGCTCTTCCTGGGCACGCAGCCGGTAACGCAGGGCCGGCTATACGAAGAAATCCGCGCCCGCGCCGCCGAAAACCCGGACCAGCCGATGCGCATCGCCGCCGACCGGCGTGCGCCGTTCGGTGCGGTACTCAGTGTGGTGGAACTGGCCAAATTCGAAGGACTCAGCGATGTCGAATGGCAATACCGAAACCAGCAGTAAGCAGCGAAGCAGCCTTGGGGCCTCGTTCCTTCGGAGCGTGGCCCGCGGGCCGTTGGCGATCAGCGTGCTCCTGCACGTGTCGATCGCGTTGGTGCTGCTCTTCTTCACGCCGCTGCGCGAGGTGGTCTTCGCGCAGGACGAGCCGAACTTCCAGCGTTCGACGGAATCGATGAGCGCCCGCGACATCGCCGACGTCGCCGAGCTGATCGAAAAAGCGCAGGCCGAGCAGCAGCGGTTGATGGTCGAGCAGTTGCTCGAGGTCGAGCGGATTCTCGACGAGCAGCATGAGGAGAAGCTCCCGGCGTTCGAGCAGTTCGAGCAGCTGCAGGTCGAGCATGCGCCCGACCGGCTGGTGGAGGCGCTGGACAAGGCCGCCGAGGCGATGGCCGCCGCCCGCGAAGCCCTCGAGGCCGACAAGGCCGACGAGGCGATGGTCCACCAGATTCGCGCCGAGGAGGCGCACGAGGTCGTGCGTGACCGGCTGAGGCTGACCTCGGCCGACGAGCAGCTCGTCAGCCGGCAGGCGGAGGTGATCCAGACCCAGCAGGCCGCGACCGCCGCCGCCGCCCGGACACAGGACGCGACGGCCAGGCAGCGAAGTGCACAGGCCGCCGTTGAACGGGAGACGAAGCAGGTCGAACAGCGGCAGAAGCAGGCCGGCGACGCCGCGGAGCTGACGACGACACTGAGCCCCGCCGAGGCGCAGCAGAAGGCCGACGAGTCCGAAGCAGAGGCCAGGCAGGCGCGTGCCGAGGCGATGAAGCTGGACGCCGCCGCGAAGGCGGCCCGCAGGGAGCTGTCGGACGCCAACAAGCGCGCCCAGAACGCACAGAAGGCGGTCGACAACGCGCGGAAGAAGAAGGCCGACGACCTGGAGGCGAAGGAGCGTGCCCTGGCCGAGGCACGCCAGCCGTTGTCCGAGTTGCAAAGCCGTGAAACCGAGGCCAGCGCCGCCGTGGCCCAGGCCTGGGCCAAGGTCAACGCCGCGGAGGCGGCCACGCGGCAGTACCGGCTGGCCAAGGAGCTTGCCGACCTGGCCCGTGCCAATGAGCAGGCCGAGCAGGCCGGGCAGGAAATCACCGAGTCCCTGCAGACGAGCCTGAAGGAGCAGATCGAGGCGATCCGAAAGCAGGAGGCGCTGGCCGAGGCGTTGCGGCAGGAAGTCCAGCGTCTGGCCGACGCCGCCGCGACGACGCAGACCGAGCCTTCCGAGGCGAAGCCGCTGCCGGCCGAGTTGGCGGGCAAGCCCTTCGCCGAGTTGTACGAGGAGGCCCGCGCCGCGGAGCGTCGTATCATCGAGCGATACAAGGAGGTCAAGGCGATGGACTTGGCCGTGATCCGCGACGTGTCGCTCGAGGCCGCAAAGCAGACCGTGGACGTGCCGCAGCCGGACCGGCCGGAACTCGACCGGGGACGCATCGAAACCGAAGCCCGCACCGGCGAGCAACTCGACGCAAAGAAGGCCGAACTCGCCCGGGGCCTCACCGAGACCGCCGAGATGGTGCAGTTGGCCAACCTGCTGCTGAGCGGCTCGGAGCGGCAGATGCTCGCCGGCGGCATGACGCTGGAGCAGATCCTGGCGATGCGGCAGCGGCAACTGGCGATGGACGAACTGGCCGTGCAGACGGCCGAGGGCCAGGTGACCGACTTCACCCAGCAGGCTGATGCGGCCGCACAAAGCACCGCCCCGCCGGGCGGCGAAGAACCGACCGGCAAGGCACCCGAGGTGCAGGCCGGCCAGGAGACACTCGACCCGCCGCCGGAGGTCTCCGTCACGAACGCCGTGCCGGGGCGTGCGATTTCCGTCGTCGGCAAGCCTGCCGGTTGGGTCTTCGTCAGCGACTGGTGGCTGCTGGGCCCGTTCGACAACACCGGGCGAGCGAACATCGACCGAAGCTTCCCGCCCGAGGCACTGCCGCAAAGCCCGAACCTGAACGCCGCCTACCAGGGCAAGACCGGCCGGACGATTCGATGGTATTTCCATAGTTCCGCCCGCCCGGCCGTGATCCCACCGAACGAGGAGCCGTACGGCATCTGGTACGCGTGGACCGAACTGGAATTCGACGCCCCGCGCGACGTATGGGTCGCCCTCGGCTCCGACGACAAGGGCCGCATGTGGCTCAACGGCCAACTCGTGTGGGTTGACCGGACCGACGAACACAAAGGCTGGAAACCCGGCTACAAACTCGTAAAACTCCCCTTCAAAGCGGGAAGAAACGCCGTGCTATACCGCATCGAGAACGGCCAGCACGGCATGGCGTTCAGTATGATGTTGCATTTGGGGGAGGGCGAAGGGATTAGCGATTAGGCACTAGACATACCGGCGTACACCTTCGTCTTTACCATTGCCAAATCGCTAATGCCTAATGCCTAATGCCTAATGCCTAATGCCTAATGCCTAATGCCTAATGCCTGAGGCCACCACTTCCACAACCCCTGCCAGGT
>JBHJOM010000094.1:0-6124 GCA_050329715.1 Phycisphaerae bacterium | reverse complement strand
ATACTCCCCCCGCTGCCCGACACTCCCGCCGGCCCGGCGGTCGGTCAGCCAATGGACCAGCGTTGTAAACGGCGATAGAGGCATCGGACGTCCCACGCTCAAGGCAAACCGGCGGCCGAGACAGGGTCACCACACTCCGGGCAACGGTCGCCGCAGCCGTGGAGATCGTAACCGCAACTGAGGCAGAACAGTTCCCGTCGGCCCGCGCGTTCGTCGGCGACTCGCGTCTCAATATGGGCACGAACCCGCCGGATCCTGGCCCGCCAGAACAGGGTGTATCCGAGCAGAGCCAGGCCTACCCCGCCGAGCAGGAACGGGAAGGCGCCGGTAATCTTCCATCAGCCACACAGCACAACGCCGCTGACCCATACGGTCAACGGCAGCAGAGGCATCGGTATCCACGAGCTGACGCTCTTCCCGCTTGTAAGCCTTCAGACGACGCAGCGCCAGTTCAGGCTCGAAGCGGTTCAACGCCGGGTAGTACCGAAGCTCCGCATGGCGCAGCCGTCTGTCGATGCGTCTCAAGAACTGCATCGGGCTCCCCCTCGGAGAACGCATAACGGGATGTCGAGACGCCAGTCGAGCCAATCGGCGAAGCCGATACGTCGGCGCGAGCCGCGGCCTCGCCGGTGATCCGCCCGTGACCCGCGTATGGCCTTTGGCCACCGGCTCGGCTGGAGCCTCGCCCTCCCGCATCCCGGCTCGGCTGGAGCCTCGCCCTCCCGAGTGCCTGCCGGCTTTACTCGGCGGCGGCGGCTTCGGGCTGCTGGGCTTCTGTCTGCACATCCGTCGGGCCTTTGCCGCGGACTTCCTTCAGGCGGGTCGCCTTGCCGACGCGGTCGCGGAGGTAGTAGAGCTTGGCACGGCGGGTCTTGCCGCTGCGGCGGACGCTCACGCCGGCCACCATCGGGCTGTGGATCGGGAACACACGCTCCACGCCCTCGTTGCCGACGAGCCGGCGGACGGTGAACGATTCCGTCGGCCCGCGGCCCTGCCGGCCGATGACCGTGCCCGTGAACACCTGCTCACGCTGCTTCTCACCCTCAATGATCTTGACGGTGACGTCGACGGTGTCGCCGACTTCAAAGTGCGGGACGTCGGTCTTGAGGCTCGAAGCCTCGACGGTGCGAATGTGCTGCTGGATCATGATTCAGTCCTTGGTCTTACTCTAATTCGTCAGTTCAGGCCTGCCGGGCCGGGGTGAGGGCAGGTGTCGGGTCGGGCGCGTCGGTCTCGAGCAGGTCCGGCCGGCGGTCGCGGGTGCGTTCGAGCCTTTGTTCGTGCCGCCATTTGGCGATGCGGCCGTGGTCCCCGCCGGTGAGCACCTCCGGCACGTCCCGCCCGCGCCAGGTGCGGGGGCGGGTGTACTGCGGGGGCTCCAGCAGGCCGCCGGCGAAGCTCTCGTCGGCCGTGCCCTCTTCGGCGCCGATCGCACCGGGGTAGAGGCGGACGACCGAGTCGACCAGCACCATCGCCGGCAGTTCCCCGCCCGACAGCACGTAGTCGCCGATGCTGATTTCCGTGGGGGCAAGCTCCTCGACGATCCGCTCGTCGAACCCCTCGTAATGCCCGGCGATGAGCAGGAGTCGATCCTCGGCGGCGAGCTCCTCGGCGAGCGCTTGTGTGTAAGGCCGGCCGGCCGGGGTGAGCAGGATGCGGCGTGCCGGCCGAGGGTCCTGTGCCTCGACGGCCTCGACGGCCTCGCTGACGACCGGTGCGAGCAATACCATGCCCGGGCCGCCGCCGAAGGGCTTGTCGTCCACGGTGCCGCGGGCGTCGTGCGCGTAGGCCCGGATGTTCGTCAGGTGGTAGGTGACGAGCTGCTTCTCGGCGGCCCGCTTGGGGATGCTGGTGCTCAGGAACGGGGCGAACAGCTCCGGAAACAGGGTGAGGATGTCGATTCGGCGTGACATGTCATCTCACCCATGGTCGCTTCCGTTAATACCCGGCGGCTCAAACCCGAACCCTGCACCTGAACCCTGCAACTGCACCCTGCAACTGATTTACTTAGCCTTGGCTTCCGGCACCTTCTTGGGCGGACGTGGCTTGGGGAGGCGCAGGCGCTTGTGCTCGAGCCCGGCGCGCTTCATCAGGCTGCTGGCGGTGTCGCTGGGGATGGCCCCGGTGTCCAGCCAGTAGCGGCAGCGCTCCAGGTTGAGCTCGAGGTCCTTCTCCCCTTCGGCCTTGGCCACGGGGTTGTACCAGCCGAGCTCCTCGATGACCTTGCTGTCCCGGGCGCGGCGTTCGTCGATTGCGTTCAGCCGGTAGAACGGCCGATGGATGCGTCCGAGGCGCTTGAGGCGCAACTTCACTGCCATGATGCTTGTCTCTCCGTAGCGTGCGTGCCGTAGCTTGCGTAACCGAATAGCGAATCGACGACTCTACCCGCCCGACGCGAGCCCTTCAAGTGCCCGACGGCCCGGGAATCCACATTCCACCGCCCCGCCGCTCCGTACACCGACACCCCGCACCGGCTCCGCCGGCCCGCCCAGACAGCAGACCCGCCAGCAGACCCGCCGGCAGACCCGCCCGTAAACCTGGCCGCCGCATCATATACAATCGAAACCAACTGGCCCTTCCGCTCCGTTTCTCCTTGAACCAATCCGAGCGCGGCCTTAACCTCCCGCTCAACCACCGCCGCTCCCCACAACCTGCTGTCGGGAGAGAACTTGTCGCTCAACAACTCAACGCCGCACCGCCCGGGTGCCCTTGCGCTCTGCGCCGCCGCCGCCCTTCTGGCCCTTCACACCCCGCAGGCCATGGCCTGTGACGTCTGCCTGCGTCTGGGCCCCACCGCCGGGCCTTCTGCCGACCCCGCCCCGGGTAATGCCCCGGGTAACGCCGGCGGGCCGTCGCTCAACTTCATCGCCGGCGACCGCTGGACCAACACCGCCACCGACGGCGGCGGCATCGCCCGCGGCGATTCGATCACCCTCCGCTGGAGCCTCGTCCCCAACGGCACCAGCTGGATTGACGGCACCAGCGACCTCATCAGCTTCCTCGACACCAACATCGGTGCCGGCCCCGGCGGCTCGGACCTCACCCAGCGCCCCTGGTTCAGCTCCTTCCAGCAGTCCTTCGACCGCTGGGGCGAACTCAGCGGCGCAACCTACGTCTATGAACCCAACGACGACGGCTCGGCCCATTCCACCAGCCGCTTCAACGGGCAAATCGGCGTCCGTGGCGACGTCCGCATCGGCGGCAGCTTCCGCGACGGCAACGGCGGCGTCCTGGCCAGCAACTTCTTCCCGGACTTCGGCGGCGACATGACCCTCGACACCGGCGACACCTTCCTCTACTCGAACCCCGCCAACAACTACCGCGCGCTCCGCAACGTCCTCATGCACGAGCACGGCCACGGCCTGGGCTTCAGCCACATCGAGTCCAACAACGCCGCCTTCCTCATGGAGCCGTTCATCAACACCGCCTTCGACGGCCCGCAGCTCGACGACATCCGCGCCCTGCACCGCAACTACGGCGACCGCTTCGAGAAAGGCCTCGGCAACGACACCCCGGCCCTGGCCACCCCCCTCGGCGAGATCACCGATGCCGCCGTCGCCGTCGGCCTCGACGCCGGCACCGGCACCTTCGTCGGCCCGAACGACGTCGACTTCGTCAGCATCGACGGCACCTCCGACACCGACTACTTCAGCTTCGAGGTCACCACCGCCTCGCTCCTCACGGCCGTCCTCACGCCGCTGGGCGCGACCTACAACCAGGGCCCGCAAGGCGGCAGCCAGAGCAGCTTCGACACCAGCGACGACGTCGACCTGAGCCTGAGCATCTTCGACACCAACGGCCTCTCGCTGCTGGCCACCGCCGACCTCTTCGGCAACGGCTTCGCCGAGACGATCGCCGGCCTGCTGCTGGACGAAGCCGGCACCTACTACGCCCGCATCGACGGCGCCCCGAACCAGGACGCGATGCAGTTTTACAGCCTCTCGCTTGCGACCACGAGCATCCCGGAACCGACGTCCCTCGCCGCCCTGACCCTCGCCGGCGCGGGCCTGCTCCGCCGGCGGCGGGAATGACACGGGTAGGAAGGCACGAAGGCACGAAGGGTCAGACAAGTCAGAGGTCGGACCTGCCAGGTCGAGCGCCCGTAGCATGGGCTTCCAGCCCATCCACTCAACTCGTTTCTTCTTCGCGCCTTCGTGCCTCGTCTTTCCCTTCCTGGTCTCTTCCGGTCGATGAACCACGAAGTCACGAAGGCACGAAGGCACGAAGGGGGATTGGGGTTGTGCCCTAGCCGCGACGGGGGCGGGGGCGGGGGCGGGGGCGGGGGCGTCGCACAAGCGTCGGGACTTGTTCAGCCGTAAGCCATGACCTGTCGCTCGGCCATAAATCCGTTCAAGCTGTTCGGCTTAGTCACGCTTGCGTCGCTCGCGTTCGCGCCGGCGGTCGGTCCGGGCGTTCCACGGATGCCAGACGTCCGTGCCAAGCCTGCTTCGAGTCATGTAGCGATTGACCGCGAGCATCCTCCGGCCGACGACGTACTGCCGGGTCAGGTCGGACGCTTCCTCGGCCTCGAACCCCGCTCGACGAAGGGCTGCGTGAAGCTCATCCTCGTCGAGCCCGCTGTTGTATCGGTGTGCAAAGGCCACGAACTCGTAGAACCTTTTCAGGTCACACGGGTGAACCGCTCGGGCGCGGCCCGCGTTGTGAAGATCGCGTGCGCAGGTACAGAAAGCCTTGAAGACTTCTGCAACCTTGCCCGTCAGGTGCCGCTTCGTCTTCGGCCGACACAGGCGCAGCCGCCTGCCGGCAGCAACGGCCACCGGGCGTAGAAACGAAAGCGCCAGTCTTTCCGCGGCCGCGTAAGCGTCTTCATACGGCAAGCAGCGGTCGCCCGGCCAATGCTTCGCGTGCAGGGTCAGCTGCACCTGCCCGGGCTTGTCCTCGTCGTATAGGAGAGCGAAGTACAGGCCGACACCTGCAAAGCCAGAGCCGCAAAACTCGACGGAGATACAGTCCTGCATGCCGACATCAAGCCGTCCTACGTCGCTCCAGTTGTCATGGCCGGCCGCGGCCGTCTCGACCGCGTCGAAGAACGCCGCGTAGTCTTCGATCCTGAAAAACGGGGGCCAACCGGGCATGGGAGACCCCACATCCTGTATTCGGGCTCCTCGTTCAGCACAGTGTGCCGGGTTCGGCCGATCCCTGACGGGTGCCCGCGATCAATCTAAAACAGCCGCGCGTCCGCCTGTTTCTTCTGCTTCGCCTTCGGGGCCTGTTTGAAGCTGCGAATCTCCTGCTGGGCGGGCATGTCGATGCGCTTCCCGGCCAGGAGGTCCTCGATCGTCAGAATCTGCAGCCGCGGGTGGCTGGTGCCGGCCAGCGACTTCGTCTGCCACATCCCGGCGTCGGCGGCCTCTTTACGCATCGGGGCGGTCGGCTCCTCCAGCGTGATGAAGACGCCGATGGCGGCCTGTTCGCGTTCGACCACGCCGCGGAGGTCGCGCAACTGCGAGACCGTCGGCTTGCCCCCCTTGACGCTGATGATGATGGCGGCCGCCTTGCCGTCGCGGTCGACCATGTACAGCCGGCCGTCCACGCCCTTGTCGGCCCCCTTCTTCTCCTCGAACGGCCGGGCGTTCACCAGGCCCAGCGCCCAGTACTGAAACTGGTACTTGTCCGCCTCGGCCAACGCGCGGGCGCCATGAATATCCTCCGGCTCGCCGCGGACGCGGTATTGTTCGGCGATCTTGGGGCCGAAGGTGTCGGCGAGGCGCACCTTGATGAGGTTGACGGCCAGGTGCGTGATGTCGATGCCGACCCACCGCCGCCCGAGTTTTTGGGCGGCGGCGATGGTCGTGCCGCAGCCGCAGAAGGGGTCGAGGACGACGTCGCCGGGGTTGGACGATGCCTCGACGATTCGCTCAAGAAGTGAAACTGGCTTCTGAGTCGGGTAGCCCAAACGCTCGGCCGCAGATGCATGAATAGGCGCGATATCCGTCCAAATGTCTGTAACTGGGGAGCCCGGGCTCTCGTCCAGATAGATCTTCTTACGTAGACGTCCTGATGTACCCTTCGCGGGGAAGAATAGACGACCTTCCCGATCGAGTTGCTCCATCTTCTGACGCGAAATCGCCCAGCCATTAGGGTGCGGCTTATAGCCTTTATA